>CAIRCM010000069.1 GCA_903877125.1 uncultured Acetobacteraceae bacterium
CTTGCGAGGCTGGGACTCCCGAAAGGCGTGGATACCGGCAGTCGCCGGTATGACGGGTAGGCAGCCGCCACGAGTCAATCATTGCGCGGACCGGTATTAGAGCCCGATCACCAGAGGTGGAACCACACGGCGGCCTGAACCATGCCATCAAACAATGATCTCCAAACCGCGATAGGGTCACCCTGACCCTACCGCGGTTCGACCCGCGTCGGATCAGGTGCCAATCTTGCCGGCGTATTTCTCCAGCACGGCCCAGGCGTCGGCGCCGTACTTGTCGCGCCACTTGTTGTAGAACCCGGCCTTGATCAGAACCTGCCGGAACGCTTCCGGATCGGGATCGTTGAACACCATGCCCTGCTTTTCCAGCACCGAACGCAGTGTGTTGTCGGAGTCGGCATAATCCTTGCGCTGATCTTCGGCCGAGGCGTTGAGGTGTTTCGAAATCACCGCGCGCACGTCGGGCGGCAGACCACGCCAGTTGCGGCCGTTGCCCAGCATCAGGAACCCGTCCCACATGTGGCGGGTCATCGAGATGTATTTCTGCACCTCGTAGAGCTTGGCCGTCTCGATGTTGATCAGCGGGTTTTCCTGGCCCTCGACGATCTTCGTCTGCAAGGCGGAGTAGACCTCGCTGAAATTGATGCTCGCCGGCGCCGCGCCGAACGCTTCGAACATCGAGGTCCAGAGCGGGCTGACCGGCACGCGGATCTTGTAGCCCTTCAGATCGTCGGGCGTGCGGATCGGATGGGTGCTGCTACTGACTTCGCGGAAGCCGTTGTCCCATACCTTCTCGAACGCATACAGGCCGGCCTTTTCGACGGACTCGCGGATGATCTTGCCCAGATCGCCATCGACCGCCGCCCAGACCGTCTTGTAGTTCGGGAAGGCGTAGCCGATGCCGTAGATCGAGCTGAGCGGGGTGAAGGTCGACAGGATCAAACCCGAGAGCGTCATGAATTCCAGCGCGCCGGAGCGGAGCTGGGACAGCATGTCCGTGTCGCCGCCAAGCTGGTTGTTCGGGAAGACCGAGATTTTCACGCGGCCGTTGGTCTCCTTGAGGATACGCTCAACGGCTTCCTGCTGGCGGATGGTGTTCGGATGGGTCATGGGGTTGTCGTTCCCCATCTTCATCTCGAACTCCGGCGTATCGCCACGGGCGCGCATCAAACCGGGCAGCGGCAACGCCGCGGCGGCGGTCCCCAGGACCAGTCGCCGGGTAATCGGACGTGTCATTCGTTTTCCTCCATCGCCGGGCTTGCAGTGGCCCGAACTGGCGGGAAACTGTCGGTGGTGCCGTGTCCGGTCAAGTGGTCGCGAGCAACTCGTCAAAGGTTTCCGCGTTGCCACAGTATTCATGCGCGTTCTCCGCTGCCAGACCGAGCGTGAGTTCGGCACGGCAGCGGGCGGTGGCGCCGCAGCGGCAGCAGGTCATTTCAAGGTCGCGGGCCAACCCGCCCCAGACCTTGCGAATCCGGTCGGGATCGAGGCCGCGCGCGACCATCATCCGGTCCATCAGCAGCGAATTGTCGGCAGCCTTGGGCAGCACCGCCCGCAGATCGTATTCGGCGATACCGAGGTCGGAGGCCATCAGAGCCAACTCGTCCCTCGACAAGGCGTAGGGGTCGTCGCCCCGCTCGAAGCGGGCTTTTACCCAGTCGAACATGCGGCCGACGACGCCTTGATCGGATGCGGATGCGGACATCGAAACCTCCTTCGGGATACCGATCCGATCTTCGGCTCCCTTCAGGCGTTTCCGCTTTGATTCAAATCAACCCGCCGCGATACTACTTCCCCGCCTCAGCACTCTCCATCAGCGCCAAACCCTCCAGCGCCAGCCCGTAGCCAAGCAGGTCCTGCATTCGTTTGCGCAGGTGTTCGGTGAACATCAGGCGGGTGTAGCGCAGCAACAGGGTCGGGCGTTTGGTCAGATCCGCGGCCAGTTCCCAGGCGCGCGCGAGCACCTGGTCCTTCGGCAGGATTTCGTTGACCAGACCGAGGTCCTTGGCCTCCCGCGCATCCAGGGTCTGGCCCGTCAGCAGGAAGTAGCGGCCGCGATTGACCCCCATCAGGATGGGCATGACGATGTGCATGCCGTCGCCGGGCACCAGGCCCGACATGAAATGCGCGGAATCCTGGAACGCGGCATCTTCCGAGGCCAACACGATATCGGACAGCAGCGGGATTTCGCCGTGCCGCCAGGCCGGGCCGTTGATCGCGGCGATCACCGGGACCTCGATGTTCAGCAGGTTCATCAGCAGCGCTCGGCCCTCCCAGTGGACGCGGTCGAACTGGGTGGACGTGATGCCTTTCTGGATCGCGCTCTGCCCCGGGGTCGCACGCAGGCCGGAATAGACGCTGCCGGTGCCCGTGAGGATCACGACGCGATTTTCGCGGTCGCGGCCGACATCGTTGAACGCCTCCGGCAATTCCGCGTGCGGGCCAAGGCCCCATTGGAATTCGGCGCCATCGGTGTGGAAGCGCATCTCCAGGATGCCGTTTTCGCGGCGCATGGCGATGCAGGCATATTTGTTGGCGTAGTCGGAGAATTGGGTCATGACTTTTCCTGTCCGTCGCCTTCGTCATGCCGACGAATGCCGGTAGCCACGTCTTTGTATCCGCTGTGGCAATGCGTGGATGGCGGCACGCGCCGCCATGCCGGGAAGACGACGCCTGCCTGCCTCAAGCCGCCTTCGCCAAATCCAGCCCCGACGCATCGAACGCGGCGAACAGCGCCGCCTCCTGCGCCGCCGTCAGCACCAGATGCGGCGGGCGGATGAACTTCCAGTCGGGGTTGGCGGTATTCCGCGCGACCAAAGACTTCAGCGCTGGGATCAGCGGCACCGAGGTCACCGCCTTACGGGTCGCGGCCAGGATCTCATGCGCCGCCGCGCCGTCATCGGTGTTCCAGCCCGCGTAGGCCCGAGCACCGGCCGAGCAGTTGATGTTGGACGCGGCGGTGATGCAGCCGGCGCCGCCCTTCTGCAGCAGCGGACGCAGCAGCGAGTCGTCTCCAGCGTAGAACTCGAACCCGTCCTTGGCGAAATTTTCGCAATAGGCGAGGCCGTTTTCGTAGTTACCCGTGCTGTCCTTGATCCCGCGAAACTTGCCCGGCTCGGCCTTCAGCAGGCGGGCGATGAAGTCGACCGAGAACGGGATCGCCGATTGTTGTGGGAAGTTATAAAGATACAGCGCGATCTCCCCGCCCACGCGTTGGACGACCTCGCGGAAATAGGCCAGCAGACCGTCGTCCGACGGGTTCTTGTAATAGAACGGCGGCAGCAGCAGCACACCGCGGCAGCCAATCTGCTCGGCATGTTTGGTCAGCAGGACGGTGTCGGTGATGGCGGTGGTGCCGCAGTCCGGCAGCATGACGGACGCCGGGATGCCGCGTTCCACCAGCCCTTCCAACAAGGCCATGCGTTCGGAAATGCCCAGGCTGTTCGCCTCGCCCGTGGTGCCCAGGACCGCGAGGCCATTGCAGCCGTTCGCCAGCAGCCACCGGCAATGCTTGGCCATGCGATCGAGGTCGATCGTCAGGTCGGCGTTATAGGCGGTCAGCACGGCGGCGTTGACGCCACCGAACAGGGCATTCTTCAACATGGGGTCAGGACTCCTGCGTGGGACGCCGGGCGCGTGGATTACGGCCCGGCCATTCGACAATGTGATGTTCCAGCGGCCCGGCCTTGCGTTCGCTCACCGCTCGGCCGCGCACCGATATACCGGCTTCATGCACGGTTTCGCGGCTGCCGGAAACCAGCGGGTGCCACCATGCGAGGTCCTTGCCCTCCGCGAGGCGGCGGTAGGCGCAGGACGGCGGAAGCCAATCGATGGATCGCACCGTCGCGGCGTCCAGATTGACGCAGTCGGGCACCCGGCGCTGGCGCTTGACATAGTCCGAACACTGGCAGGAATGCAGGTCCAGCAGCCGGCAGGCGACGTTGGTGTGGGACAGCGCGCCGGTATCGTCGTGGCGCAGCTTGTGCAGGCAGCACCGACCGCAACCGTCGCAGAGGGATTCCCACTCCGCGCCGGTCATCTCTTCCAGGGTCTTGGTCTTCCAGAACGGTTTTTCGGCGCCCATGCGGCCGCAACGTAGCGGCCGGAGGGCTGGATGACTAGCGGGGTAACCGCGAAGGCCCGGCGCGTTATCGGGGCGGGGCGTCCAGGTTCTGCTGCTGGATCGGCCCGCGCCCATCCGGCTGGGCCGGTGGCGGCTGGTATTGCGGCTGCGGCTGGTATTGCGGCGGCTGCTGCGGCGGATAAGCCGGTTGCTGCTGGTATTGCGGCTGCGGCTGATACTGCGGCTGTGGCTGCGGCGGATAACCCGGTTGCTGCTGATATTGCGGTTGCGCCTGATAAGGCGGCTGCGGCTGATATTGCGGCGCCGGACCCTGCTGGTTCGGCGGCGGATACCCCTCCTGGCCGCCGCGCGCCCCAAAGCGGGTCAGCACATCCCGCAGAGGATACGCCCCGGGATTCTGCCCCTGCATGCTGATCACGATCTGACGCGTCGCGAGGGGCTGCCCGTAATAATCCTGGTTGGCATGCGTGTCCGTGGACATCAGGCTGCCTTCCAGCGAGATGCCGCCATAAAGCCCGCTCGATCCGGAATAGGCGACGATATCGGCACCGACCGCGGTGGTGGTGGAGCCGTTGACCCCCGCCCCGATCGTCGCGATCGCCAGCCCGGCATCGGCGCCGAGTTTGAGCTGGCTGTCCATCACCGCATCCAGACCGCGATTGGTCATGACCATGATGATGACCTGGCTGTCCTGCACGCCGAACGGGAAGCCGAAGCTGCCGCTGCCGATCGTGTAGAACGCCGGGTAAGACCAGGTGCCGTTGCCCGCGCGCGCCATCAGCACGCAGTTGCCACCGGCGCCGCCGAAGAAGAACCCCGCCTTGAAAATGTGCGGGCAGATCATCACCGCCTTGGCGTTGCGCAGCGTGCTCGCGGGCAGCGACGAAACATTGGTTTTCACCATGTCCTGCACCGTCAGCGCCGCGCGGTCGACAATCGCCTGTTCGCCGCCCGCGCCGATGGCACAACCGCCGAGGCCAAGGCTGGCCGCGGCCAGGGCCGCGAGTGAATAGGATCGCATAGGCAATCTCCTCAAGGGGCGCAGGTCCGATTCGTTGAGAGCAGTGCTACCATGACGCGAGTGATTCGCGGCATTTTGAGGGCGATGCGCGATCAATATCCCGGGAGTTCGTTGACACACACCACCCGCCACCCGCTCGGATGCCGCTCCAGTCGGGTCAGCGAGAGGTTCTGAATCGACAGATGCAGCGCGTTGTCGGGCGCGACCCCGAGTGCATGCGCCACCGCCGCTCGGATCGTGCCGCCGTGGCTGACGATCACAACATCCTCCCCCGCGTGATCCACCGCCAGGCGTTCGAGCGCCTTGCCCGCCCGGTCCACCACCTCCAGCATGCTCTCGCCGCCGGGCGGTTTCTCGTCGCCGGCGAGCGGCCAGAACGCATGCGAAGGTTTTTCCAGCTTCGACGGCAGGTCGGCATGCGGCAGGCCCTGCCATTCCCCGAGGGATTGTTCGATCAGATGGGGTTCCACGCGCGGTTCGACCACGGGATAGCCGGCTTGGAAAATCGCGGCCGCGGTGCGGGCGGTGCGCGACAGCGGCGTCACCACCCAGCGCGCCGGACGCGGCAGGCGGGCGGCGAGCGCCTGATACATCGGTGCCTGCTCCAGCAGTGTCGTCTCGCACAACTGCACGTCCATCACGCCGTAAAGAATGGCGCGGGCGTTTTCCTCCACCAGCGCGTGGCGGATCAGCCAGAATCGGGTTTCGCTCATTCGCCGATACTCAATAGGGCGCCGCGCACGCGGGCCTGGTGGAACTGGTAGGCGAACAGCGCCGAAGCGGCGCCGAGCCAGAGGACGTTGAGGCCGGTCGCCGCCGCGAGGTGGTAGGCGGACACCGAACCATCCAGCAGGATGCCGCGCATCCCTTCGAATACATGGGCAGCGGGCAAGGCAAGAGCAATCGGCTGCACCGCGGCGGGCAGCACCGAGACCGGGTAAAACACCGCCGCGAACGGCGCGAGGCCGAACAGCACGCCCCACGCCAGCGGTTCCGCCCCGGCGCCATGGCGCAGGATCAGCGACACCACGCCCAGCGCGACCCACCAGCCCATCGCGATCATGTTCATCACGAACAGCGCCAACGGCAGACCGAGGCTGAACAGGTTGAACTGGAACGCCGCCCAAGCCAACAGAACCGCCGGCACGACGCCAGCGAGCATGCGCAGCACGGACATCGCCAGAAGCGCCGCGATCAGCTCCCACGGGCGCAGCGGGCTGACAAACACATGGCCGAGGTTGCGGGACCAGATTTCCTCCAGAAAGCTGATCGCCATGCCCATCTGACCGCGCAGCGTCACCTCCCACAGCAGCACGCCGCCCATGATCGCCGCGCCCGCCAGCATGGCGGTGCCGCCCAGACGCCCCGTCAGAAAGCTGGCCGTGAAGCCCCAGATGCACATGTTCAGCACCGGCCAATAGGCAAGCTCCAGCAGCCGCGGCCAGGAGCGGCGATACAGGGCGATGTGGCGATAGACCAGACCCCAGATGCGGCGGAGGGAGGCGATCATGCGCGGTGCCTTAGCAGGCCGGCGGGAAAGTCCCAACAGGGGGGCAGCCTACAAACCCCGGACGCGCCACCTATATGCAATTGTACCCACGCGGCAGGAGGTCAGCCATGGCACATATCCACTACAGCGTTGCCCCGCACGATGGCGGCTGGGCCTACCGGCTGGGCGACGTGTTCTCCGAACCATACCCGACCCGGGCCGCCGCCTTGACCGCGGCTCGGCGGGTAGCCGCGGAACAGCGCATCCCCGGCGACACCACGCTGATCGAGTTCGAGGACGAACATGGCGTGTGGCACATCGAAAAGTCGGACCCGCTGGACCGCCCCGAAGCCGACGTGATCGCCTGACCGCCGGTCACCCCGCCCCCGGGTGCTGACGGTTGCGGGCGATGTCGAGGAACACCTCCTCCATGTCGTCCCGCCCGTAACGTTCCAGCAACGCCGCCGGGCTGCCGCGATCGACGATCCGGCCCTGCTTCATCATCAGAACCTCGGAACACATCCGCTCCACCTCCGCCATGTTGTGACTGGCGAGCAGGATCGTGCAACCGGATTGCGCGCGATACCGCTCCAGCCAGGTGCGGACGAGGTCGCCGGTGTCGGGGTCGAGGCTGGCGGTGGGCTCATCCAGCAGCAGCACGTCGGGCCGGTTTATCAAGGCTTTGGCCAAGGCGACACGGGTCTTCTGCCCGGCGGACAGATGCCCGGCCGGGCGGTCCAGCAGGTTTTCCAGGTCAAGTTCCGCCGCCAGCTCCGCGATCCGCCGTTCGGTCCCCTGAACATTGTACAAATGCCCATAAACCCGCAGATTCTCCGCCACCGTCAGGCGGGACGGCAGGGCGATGTAGGGCGAGGAAAAATTCATCCGGCCCAGGGCGGCGAACCGATCCTTCGCCATGTCATGGCCAAGGATGCGGATCCCGCCGCCCGTCGGCACCAGCAGGCCAAGCATCATCGCGATCGTCGTGGTCTTGCCGGCGCCGTTGCCGCCGAGCAGCCCAACGGTCGCGCCATGCGGGGCCGAGAAGGAAATCGCGTCGACCGCGAGAACCTCGTCATAGCGCTTCGTCAGGTCGGTAACCGCGATGGCGTCCATGGACCGGAGGGATAGGGGCAAGCGGGGCCGGTGTGAAGGGCGGTGGGCCGGGGCGCGTCTTGGTTTCGATGGTGCCCGGTCCGGTTCCGGGCACTATTTGCCAAAGGACCCATGCGCCAGCCCCGCGGCGCCCCCAAAACCCTTGACCCCCCGCCCCTTCTCCGTCACACACCGCCGGCCCGGCTCCCGGCCGGACTTGGCCGCCGATCCACCGTACCCACCACAACGCGAGAAACCCATCCATGCGCGATACGGGCGAATTCCTGTTCACCTCCGAGTCCGTCTCGGAAGGCCATCCCGACAAGGTCGCCGACCGCATCAGCGACACCGTGCTCGATGCGTTCCTGGCCGCCGATCCCTATTCCCGCGTCGCGTGCGAAACCCTGTGCACCACCCAGCGGGTCGTCCTCGCCGGCGAAACCCGCGGCCCCGCCGAGGTGACCCCGGAACTCCTCACCCATCTCGCGCGCCTCGCCATCAAGGACATCGGCTACGAACAGGAAGGCTTCCACTGGCAGACCGCCGATATCGCGGTGCACCTGCACTCCCAGTCCTCCGACATCGCCCAGGGCGTGGACAGCGCGGGCAACAAGGACGAAGGCGCGGGCGACCAGGGCCTCATGTTCGGCTACGCCTGCCGCGAAACCGCCACCCTGATGCCGGCACCGCTGCACTACAGCCACGAAATCCTGCGGCAGATCCGCGACCTCCGGAAATCCGGCCATGACTCGGTCGCCGGCCTGCTGCCGGACGCCAAGAGCCAGGTGACGCTGAAATACATCGACGGCAAGCCGGTCGGCGCCACCGCCGTCGTCGTGTCCACCCAGCATGTCGAGGGCATGGAGCAGACCGAAATCAAGCGGAAGCTCTGGCCGCTGGTCGAATCGATCCTGCCGCGTGGGTGGATGCCGCCCGAGGCCGAGTTCCACGTGAACCCCACCGGCAAATTCGTCATCGGCGGACCGGACGGCGATTGCGGCCTGACCGGGCGCAAAATCATCGTCGACACCTACGGCGGCGCGGCCCCGCATGGCGGCGGCGCCTTCTCCGGCAAGGACCCCACCAAGGTGGACCGCTCCGCCGCCTATGCCTGCCGTTACCTGGCAAAGAACGTCGTCGCTGCCGGCTTGTCCGATCGCTGCACCATCCAGATCGCCTATGCGATCGGCGTGTCGCGCCCGCTGTCGGTCTACGTCGACCTGCACAACACCGGCAAGGACGTCGATGAGGCGAAGCTGGAAAAGGCCCTGCGCGATGCGATGGATCTGTCGCCGCGCGGCATTCGCGAACACCTGCGGATGAACCGCCCGATCTACGCGCCAACCTCGGCCTATGGGCATTTCGGGCGCGAGCCGGACGAGCAAAAGGGCACCTTCACGTGGGAAAAGACGGACCTGGTGCCGGTGCTGAAGGCAGCACTCGGGCGGTAAAACCGCCCCCGGACCGGTTATACGGCCGCAGCCGCGGACATAAGCTGCGGCCTCGGCAGGAGGTTCTGCTCGACGTCACCCTGGAACGCCTGCGCTTCCGAACGGAAGACGCCGGCGCGCCCGCATGGCTGCCCGAGTTGTGGATCGAGATCGGCTTCGGCGGCGGCGAACACGCCCTGGCCCAGGCCACCACGCATCCCAACGCCGGTCTGATCGCCTGCGAAGTCTTCGAAAATGGCATCTGCTCCCTCCTCGCTCGGCTTGTGCCCGAGGGGGGGGAGGCGACCGCCCCGCTGCCGGCCAACTTGAAACTCTGGCCGGACGACGGCCGCGTGCTGCTCCGCCTGCTGCCGGACACCTGCGTCGACCGGCTGTTCCTGCTGTTCCCCGACCCTTGGCCGAAGATGCGCCATGCCAAGCGCCGCTTCGTCCACCCCGACCTGGTGCCCGAGGTCGCTCGTGTACTGAAGCCCGGCGCCACATGGCGGGTGGCGAGCGACGACCCGACCTACCAGGCCTGGGTGACGGAGGTCATGGGCGCACAGACCGCGTTCTCGGTCGCTGAACCGGCAGTGCAACGGCCAGAGGGATGGCCGGCGACGCGCTACGAGGCGAAAGCACTACAGGCCGGGCGACGACCGATGTACTGGGTCTTCACCCGGCGATAGATGGCGAACCATTTCACAGGCTGCCGCATTCCCACCGGCCGCCCGTGAGCAAGTCGCCGAAGCTCAGCCGCGATCCCTGCACCATCCGGCGCTGGCCGAAGAACAATGGCCGGGGTAGGTTTCCAGCGGATGGCGGGGCATGGGCGGACATGCTTTCGGCTCATCCGGTGTTCCGCAATTCTCCGCCCGCGGCGATTGACCCGCCATCGGCCCACCGGCCGCTGGCGACCCCGGGTATCCAGTGTTCGATTGCGCAAAAGCCATGGGTGCCGAAAGCATCAGCGCCGCGGCGAGAATCAGATATCGCATTTTTGTTCTCCTTCTTCTGAGATAGGTGGCGTCGCGACCCGCCTCGCACAAGGGGCGACCGCCCCTCATGCGTGAAATGGCGGGAATCGGCACCGGCAATCTCAGCCCCGCCGCCCCGCGACCCCCGGCCGGAACAAAAGCGTGAGTGGCACAACGGCGAACGCCAACACCGCCGACAGCGCATAAACATCCGCATAGGCAAGCACGGCCGCCTGTAGATTGAGCACCTGATCCATCTTCCCCATGGCCATCGCGTGCACCCGATCCGCCGCGGTCCCCAGGTTCTGCATCGCATGCTCGTATTGGGCCAGGAGCGCGGGGTAGGGGGCCTCCAGCGGTGTCAGATGCGACACCATATTGGCGCGATGGGCCTGGATGCGGTTGCTCACCAGCGCCGTACCGACCGAAATCCCCACCGCGCCGCCGATATTGCGGAACATCGAATAAAGCGCCGTCGCATCCCGTTGCAGGTCGCGCGACATGGTCGCGTACGACAACGTGCTGTTCGGCACAAACAGGAACGCAAACCCCACGGTCTGCAGCGCTCGGAATGTCGCGAGGGTCCAGAAATCGATGTCCGGTGTCAGCCCCGACGCATATACCGCCGCCACGCCCATGGAGAAAAAGCCAAACCCCAGCACCAGGCGCGTCGGAAACCGCGGCAGGATCCACTTGGCCGAGGCCGGGATCAGTACCAGCATCAGCGCCGCCCCCGGCGACATCAGCCAACCCGAGGTCAGTGCCGTGTAGCCGAACCACCCCTGCGCCAGCAGCGGGATGAATGCGTTCGACGAATACAGCAGCGCCCCGATCGCGAAGGTGCACACCGAACCCACCGCGAAATTGCGGTCGCCAAGGGCGCGCAAACTGACGATCGGGTTATGCGCCATGCTCAGCCAGATGGTCGCACCCACGATCGTGGTGCCCGCCAACAGCGCGAGAATCTGGATCTGGGTCGATCCGAACCAGTCGAGATCCTGCCCCCGGTCCAGCACGAACTGCATCGTGCCCAACCCCACCGCGATCAGGGTCAGGCCGATGTAGTCCAGGTCCTTGGCCTTCACCCGGTCGGTGACCACCCAGGGCGGGTCTTCCAGCAATTGCAGCACGGCGAAAAACGCGAACAGACCGATCGGCACGTTGATCAGAAACATCCATCGCCAGGAGTAGGAGTCGGTGATCCAACCGCCCAGCGCCGGTCCGACGATCGGGGCGAAAATCACCGCGCCCGCGACGAAGGAAAAGCCCTTGCTCCGCTGCGCCGGCTCATAGGTATCCAGAATGATCGACTGCTGGCTTGGTTGCAGCCCGCCGCCGAACAGACCCTGGAGCAGCCGGAAAAGGACGAGTTGATCCAGGCTCGTGGCGATGCCGCACAGGAAGGACATCACGGTGAAGGCGGCGATGCAGATCAGGAAGTAGCGCTTGCGGCCGAACAGGCGGCCCAACCAGCCGGAAACCGGCACCACAATGCCGTTGGCAACGAGGTAGGATGTGATCGTCCAGGTCGCGTCGTCGTAGCTGACCGACATATTGCCGGCGATATGCGGCAATCCGACATTGACGATGGTGCTGTCCAGAATCTCCATGAACGGCGCCATGGTCACGACGACCGTGATCAGCCAGGCCGGCCCCCTGGGGTGGAATGCGGCGCGGTGCCCCCCGCTCATTTCAGGTCGACGGTCGGCACCACCGACAGGCCCAGCGGCAAGGGGCGGTTCGGGTCCATGCCGGAATCGATCAGGATCTTCACCGGCACCCGCTGCACGATCTTCACGAAATTGCCGGTGGCGTTCTCGGCCGGGAAGACGCTGAACCGCTGGCCGGAACCGAACTGCACGCTGTCCAGATGACCGCGCAGCTTCAAACTGGGGTAGGCGTCAACCGACATGCTGACACGCTGCCCGGGGCGGAGGCGGTCGAGTTGGTCTTCCTTGAAATTGGCGGTCACCCAGACATCCGGGGTGACCAGCGACATCAGCGCCTGACCGGCGGAGACGTAGTTGCCGGCCTCGACGGCGCGTTTGGTCACCCAGCCGTCGTGCGGCGCGGTCACCGTGGTCCAGTCCAGATTCAGGGCGGCGCTGTCGAGTTGGGCCTTGGCCAGGGCGACCTGCCCCTCCAGTTCGCGAACCCGAGCCTCGGCCTGCGCCAGGGAGTCGGTGAGTACGTCGGCCTCGCGTACGGCGGCGGCGGCCTGGCCGACCTGCGCATCGGCGGTTTGCAGCGCGGCGTTGGCGCTGTCGATATCCTGTTTGGTGGTGGCTTCCCGGGGCAGCGCCTTCTGCCGCGTTGCGTCGGCCTGAGCCTTGAATTGCGCGGCCTGGGCGGCGGCAAGCCGGGCCCGCGCGCTGTCAAGCCGGGCGGGGATCGTCACTTTGACGGTGTCCAGGGTGGCGCGGGCATTGGCCAATTGCGCCTCGGCGATCCCGAGGCTGGCGGCGGCTTGGTCTTTCGCGGCCTGGAAGGGGGTGGGGTCGATGCGCAGCAGCAATTCGCCGGCACGAACACGCTGGTTGTCACCGACCGTCAATGTCACGACGAGGCCGGACACACGAGGAGCGACCGTGATGGCTCGCCCGTCTGTGTACGCGTCGTCCGTAGTGGCGCGGTCCTTGGTCAGGAACCAATAGGCCCCCGCGCCGGACGCGGCGACGATCGCCACCAGCAGCAACAGGATGATCGGGCGCGTGTTGCGGGGGGGCGCTTTGGGCTTGTCGGTCATGGTGGCGCAAGCTGGCGCATGCGGCGGCGAAAGGGAAGCGGCGCTCGCTTGTCAACACCGGAAGGTCCGCCAATACTCAACGCAGGCTGGGGAGCAACACCGGCCTTGCCAGGGAGCACGAAACAATGTCTGGAAATGTGTCACGCCGTCGGGCGCTAAGGCTGGGGGCCGCAACGGCCGCCTTGCCGCTTGTCCATATCCGCTCGGCCGGTGCGGCCGGAAAACTGAAACTCGCTCTGTGGGACCACTGGGTTCCGTCCGGCGGGCCGGCGCTGCGAAAAATCATCGAAGCATGGGGAGAAAAGAACAAGGTCGCGATCGAACTCGATTTCCTCACGTCGATCGGCGAGAAAATCAACATCACGATGGCGGCCGAGGCGCAGGCGCGCACGGGCCACGACATCTACGCCTTCGACATGTGGACGGTGCACGAATACGCCGACAAGTTGACCCCGGTCGACGACATCATGAAGACGCTGATCGGCCAGTACGGGAAGATCGACAAGGCATTCGAATATCTGGGCATCGCCAATGGCCATTGGCGGGCTGTGCCGGTCGGCTGGGGCTCGGCGCCGCTGGCGACCTGCGCACGTATTTCCATGCTGAAGAAATTCGCGGGCGTGGATGTCCAGGCTTGGTATCCGGCGCATGAATCGACACCCGATGCCGCGAAAGAGTGGACCTACGATACCCAGCTGCGCGCCGCCGAGGCCTGCCATAAGGCCGGTTTCACCTTCGGCCTCGGGTGTGGGTCCGGCAGTACCGATGCGCGGCAGACCTGGGGGGCAACGTTCGGGGCTTTCGGGGCGGACCTGATCAACGCCAAGGGCGAGCCGACCGTTGACACAGACAACGTGAAGATGGCGTTGGAATATTGCGCGAAGCTGATTCCATTCATGCCGAAGGACACGGTCAGCTACGACGACGCGTCGAACAATCGCGCGTTGATTTCCGGCAAATCCGCGCTGATCTGGAACCCGCCGTCCGCCTGGGCGGTCGCGAAACGCGACGCACCGCAGGTAGCGGAGGATTGCTGGACCTTCCCCAACCCGCGCGGCCCGAAGGGGCGGATGGTACCGCATCGCCCCTATTTCTGGGGCATTTGGGAATTCGCGCAGAACCAGTCCGCCGCGAAGGAACTGCTGACATTCCTTTCGCAGCGCGAACAGGTGGAGCCGATGGGCGCGGCGGTCGCCGGCTACGACATTCCGCCCTTTCAGTCGATGACCGATTTCAAAATATGGAGCGAGGTCGAACCACCGAAGGGCACCATCTTCAACTACCCGGTCCGTCCTTCGCATGACGCGGAGTATTACATCACCGGCTCCTCCGGTCCGCCCGAAGTCGCCGTGCAGATGTGGAATCGCAGCATTATACCGGGCATGGTGGCACGTTTGGTGTCCGGTCAGAAAATCCCGGAGGTGATCGCCTGGGCGAAGGACGAGATCAGCGGCTTCACGCGCTGACGCGTATGGCGGTAACGCCCGGTCGGACTTCGGGCACCGTTCCGGCCGTCGAACAGCGGATCGGCCACGCCAGTGACGGGTGCGGAAGCCGATCATTGTTCGTGTGCGATGGAAAGGTCCTCGGGGTTCACGCGCCGATGCGAATGGCGTTAACCTTCGGTCAACGAACAGGAGGTGACCGCCATGACCGGCTTGACGATAAAGCCGCTGACCGCGTCGATCGGTGCCGAGGTGTCTGGCGTCGATCTGAGCAAGCCTGTGGACGCGGACACGCGCGAGAGCATCGCTCGGGCCCTGGGGGAGCATCTGGCGCTGGTGTTTCCCGACCAGTCCCTGACCCCCGAGCAGTATCTGGAGGCGGCGACGATATTCGGACCGCCGATGCGCCAGCACTACTCCCAGCACAACATGCCGGATCATCCGGACATCGGTCTGATCTGGCATCGGAATGGCCAGCGCCCGGCGGACCGCTGGCACACCGACCATACCAACCGGGAAAAACCGCCGGCTGCGACGATTCTATACGGCGTGGAAATCCCCTCGGCCGGCGGCGGCACCAGCGTGGCCAATATGCGCGCGGCCTTCGAGGCATTGCCGGCGGACGAGCAGGCGCGATTGATGACGCTGAAGACCGTGAACGGGCTGGATAACAAGGACGATACCCGCCCAGAAGATATCGTGGCCTACGACAAACCGATCGTGCATCCGATGGTCCGCACGCACCCGACGCACGGTTCGAAAGCGGTCTATTTTCACGTAACAAAAACGAAATGTATTGAGGGTATGACGCCCGAGGCCAGCCAATCCTACCTCAACGACCTCTTGGAGAGGATGATCAATCCGGACATCGTTTACCACCACCAATGGCGCAAGGGCGACGTGCTGGTGATCGACGATCGCGCCACGATGCACCGTGCGCACGGGGATTACGACCGTTCCCAGGCCAGGGTCCTCTGGCGCATCATCGCCGAGGGCGACAAACCGGTGCTGCTATGATCGTCCACGGCATCGAACTCGAGGTTTTGTCCGCCGGGCAGGGACGTCCGATTGTGTTGCTGCACGGCATGACGAGCCTTGCGCCGTCGGCGGCCTTTCCGCGATTGCTGGCGGCGCATGGTTCGGTTGTGGCACCGTCGCTGCCCGGGTTCGGCGGCACCGCTCGGCCCAAGGATTTCGACACCGTCTACGATCTGGTGCATCTCGTGCGCGCGCTGCTGGATGCCCTGCCAGGGGATGCGGTGACGCTGGTGGGGCTGTCCTTCGGTGGGTGGATCGCCGCCGAGGTGGCCGCGGCCGGTCATCCCAAACTTGCGCGGCTGGTGCTCGTGGACCCCGTTGGGATCAAAATCAGCGACCGGCAAACCGCCGATATCCTGGACATCTTCAATCGCGATCCGGCCGAGGTTCGTGCCGCCGCCTATCACGACGCCCCGCGGTTCGCGCCGGATTTCGATGCGATGGAGGATGCGGAGATCGTGCGTTACGCCCGCGATCGGGATGCCCTGTGTCTCTATGGCTGGAACCCCTATCTGTATAATCCCCGGCTGCCATACTGGCTGCCCCGTATCGCGGTCCCGACGCTGGTCGCCTGGGGCGAAAGCGACCGGATCGTTACACCCGCTTATGGACGCGCTTATGCTGGCCTGATTCCCGGAGCCCGGTTCGAAGCCGTGGCGAATGCCGGCCACCATCCCGATATCGAGCAGCCCGAGGCCCTGGCCGGGCTCATCGGTGCCTTCCTGGCGGAATGAACGATGCAACTCTGGTTCCATAACGAAAATACCTATCCCTTCGTTCCGAAAGAAATCACCGACGCCGCCACATCCGTGCGCGCCAGTCTGCCGGGGCATCTGCTGGACCCAAGGATCGCCGCGGATCTGTTCCATGAGTGTATGGACGAATCGCTGCTGTGCGACGATGTCGGTATCAATATCGTCTCGATCGAGCATCACAGCGGGATCAATTCGCTGTATGGCGCCAGCCCGATCATCCTGGGCGCCTTGGCGCGTCAGACCCGGAACGTGCGGATCCTGTCGCAGGGGACGCTGATCTCGCTGCGGCACGATCCCGTGCGGGTGGCCGAGGAATACGCCACGGCCGACGTCATGCTGCGTGGGCGGCTGGACATCGGTTTCGTGAAGTCCGGCGACAGCGAAATGGCGTCGAACAACGCGAACCCGGTCGGTAACCTCGAACGGTTTTGGGAGGCGATCGATCTGATCGCCGCCGCGCTAAAACACACGGACGGTCCGATGCGGTGGGAGGGCAAGCACTATACGCATCGCCATATCAACCTCTGGCCAAGGCCCTATCAGCAGCCGCACCCGCCGATGTGGGCAGCGACAGGCGATCCCGAAACCTCGCGGGAATTGGGGCTGCGCGGCATGGTCAACTCGGTCGTGCTGCGCGGCATCGACGGCACCAAACGCGCCTGGGGTGCATACCGAGCCGCTCGGGCCGAAGCGGGGTTGCCCGAACCCGCGCTGGACCGCTTTGCCTACGCGGCGTTCGTCTACGTCGGAGACACCGATGAGGAAGGCGTCGAAGTCGGGTCGAAACTGTTGTGGTTCCTTAACACACGCCTGAAGCAGGCGCCCCAGTTTTCAAAATTTCTGCCCGGACGGATGCCGCCGGAGATGGCGCCGCAGGTCTATCGGACCGGGCCCAGGCCTGGCGAAACCCGCGTGGCGAGGCCAGCCGACGGTTTGATCGGGATGACGGCGGAACAGGCGATCCAACGCCAGATCATGTTCGCCGGCAACCCCGATACCGTGTTCCGACAGATCATGGCCGCCTATGACACCCTGGGCGGCTTCGGCCATCTTATCTTTATCGGGCGGTCCGGGTATCTGACGCACAAGGAAGCCGAAAAAGGGATTCGGCTGCTGGCGAAGGAAGTGCTGCCGAGAGTGAGGGAGGCGACGCGGGGGTGACGCAAAAGCTCGAAGGCTCGCGGCGCGCGCAGCCCGGTGTTCATTTTGACGTAAGCAGCCAACGGGGGTGTCCCCCCGTTGGCTCTTGGCTCACCAATCGTAAGTCGGTGTCTCGTTCGAGAAAATGATCGTGCCGGAAGCTGCGAACATCCCGCCGACCCCATGGCAAACCGAAATCTTCGCCCCGTCGATCTGCGCCGGCGACGTGCCGCGCATCTGACGCACACTCTCCTGCAGCGCATACATCCCGTACATGCCGGAGTGCATATACGACAGCCCGCCGCCATTGGTGTTCATCGGCAGCTTACCGCCCGGCGCCGTATTGCGGGCCGCGATGAACGCCGCACCCTCGCCCCTGGGCACGAAACCCAGATCCTCCAGCCCGTAGATCGGCAGATGCGCGAAGGCGTCATAGATCATGAGGTGATCGACGTCGTTCACGGAAATCCCCGCCTGCTGGAACGCCGTCGGCCCGGCCACCCGGAACGCCCGCGAACTGGTGAAGTCCTCCATCTGCGAAACCATCGGGGTTTCCGCGCTTTCCCCGGTGCCCAGGATGTAGACCGGCTTCGTCTTGAAATCCTTCGCCCGTTCCGCGCTCGTGAGGATCAGCGCGCCGCCGCCATCGGTGACGAGGCAACACATCAGCAGCCGGAACGGCCAGGCGATCATGCGGCTGTTCAGCACATCGTCGGTGGTGATCGGGGTGCGGAACGTTGCCCGCGGGTGCATCGCCGCCCATTCGCGCTGCACGACGCAGACCTGGGCGATCTGTTCCTCGGTGACGCCGTACCGTTTCATGTAGCGAAGAACGGGGATGGTGAACATCGACGGCGGGCCCATCGGCCCGAACGGCTGTTCGAACTGCCCGTTCAGCGACTGCGGATCGACACGGCGCGGCGGATTGCCGATGCGCGACCGCCCGCTTTCGCCGTGGGTGATCAGGATGGTCTTCGCCAGCCCGGCCTCGATCGCCGCCGCCGCGTGGCGGACGTGGATCATGAAGGAACATCCGCCCACCGCCGTGCCATCCACCCAGGTTGGGGTGATGCCGAGGTAGTGCGCCAACTCCACCGGCGTTTGCCCGGCGGTGGCGATGCCGTCGATATCCTTCGGCCGCAGGCCGCAATCGGCCATCGCGTTCAGGGCGGCATCGGCGTGCAGGCCGATCTGGGACAGGTTTTCGATCCGGCCGAGGTCCGTGGTTTCCGCGGCGCCGACGACCGCGACTGCGTTTCTGCGCATCGTCTTATCCTTTCGCCGGACGGAAGAACGGCAGGGTGATCTTGTCGTTCTGTGCCTCGAACACGACTTCGAGTTCCATGTCGAGTTGCAGCGCCTCGGGCGTTTGCGGGCATTCGACGATGTTGGTCATCATGCGCGGCCCCTCGGCCAACTGCACGACGGCAATGGCATAAGGTGGCGTGAAGCCGGGCACCGGGCGATGATGAATCACGTAGCTCCACAGAATGGCTTTGCCCGAAGCCTTGAACACGGTGACGCTGCGGGAACCGCATGCCGAGCAGAACGGGCGTGGCGGGAAGTAGTTTTTGCCGCAGGAATCGCAGCGTTGCAGGCGCAACTCGCCGGCCTGGGTTCCGTCCCAGAAATGTTGCGTCTCGGGTGTCGGCGCCGGTAAGGCGCGTCCTGGTTCTGGCATCGTTTCCCCCTGTTTCGGTAAAGTCAGGATTTGTTCCGGCGGCCGGCGAGGTACGTCGCCCCACTTTCGCCCGCTTCTTCCGCGTGCTTGGTGCCGCGAGGCATTTCGAAGATTTCGCCCGCGGCGTAGGTGCGGGTGGGCCCGTCTTCCCGGGTGACCGTCATGCTGCCTTCAAGCACCAGCAGGCGCGCGTCGAAAGGATGCAGGTGTTCGGGGTTGATCTTGTTCGGTTCCATCGACACGCTGACGGGGGTGTAACCGTCGCGCGCCAGTCCTGCTTCGAATGCCGTTCGATCCATGGATACACTCCCTCGTCCCCGTGTCGTGCCGTTCGGTTCAGCTGACCAGCACGGCTTTGCCGATTACAGCCCGGTCGATCACCGCCTGCAATGCCTCGCGCGCCTGTTCCAGCGGATAGCGGTGGGATATGCGAGGTTTCAGCTTACCCTGCCCGGCCAGTTCGGTCAGTATTTTCATGTTGGCGATGGCCAGTTCCGGCGCTGACTCGTTCAGTCCGCCGACGCGCACCCCGATGGCGTCGATGCCTTTGATCAGCAAATAATTGGACCGGATATTGGTCGGCCCGCCGCCGAGGAAGCCCAGGATCAGAAGTCGTCCGCACCAGGCGAGGCAGCGCAGCGACTCTTCCGCCACCTTGTCGCCGATCGGGTCGTAGACGATGTCCACCCCCTTGCCGCCGGTCAGCTTTTTGACCTCATCGGTGAAGCCGCCGCGATAGTCGATCGCGTGGTCGGCGCCCTCTTCCAGGCATGCCTGGCGCTTTTCCTCGGTGCTGGCGGTGGCGATGACCTTGGCGCCGAAGACTTTGGCCACCTGAATCGCGGCGATGCCGATACCGCCGGCGGCGCCATGCACCAGCACCCATTCGCCGGCTTTCATGCGGCCGCGTTGGATCAAGGCATGGTATGCGGTCTGGTAGGCGCCGCGGAACACGCCCGCGGACTCCAGGCTCATGCCATCGGGGATTTTATCGCAGAGCGCGGCCTTGGCGTTGCCCCTCTCGGCGCAGGCACCAAGGGTGTGGCGGCTCATGACGCGGTCGCCGACGGCGAAACCCTTCACGTCCGATCCGACGCCGATGACGACGCCGGCGGCCTCGCTGCCGGGAATGAACGGGGGCTCCGGACGGAACTGGTATTTTCCGGCCAGCATCAGAACGTCGACGTATTGCACGCCACGGGCGTGAATCTGGACCTGGATTTCATCGGGGCCCGGCGGCGACGGATCGGGCCGTTCGCGCAAAGCGAGCACCTCGGGGCCGCCGAAGGCCTCGCAAACCATTGCTTTCATGAACAACTCCTTTCGATTCCTAGCCCCGGCCCCTATACCCCGGCACATCCTGGGGGGGAATCCAGGCGCCCTCGGGCGGGGCGCCGGTTTGCCAGAACACGTCGATCGGGATCCCCCCGCGCGGATACCAGTAGGCGCCGATGCGCAGCCATACGGGGTCCAGAAGCTCGATCAGGCGCGAGGCGATTTCCATCGTGCAGGCCTCGTGAAACGCACCGTGGTTTCGATATGCGCCCAGGAACAGCTTCAGCGACTTGCTCTCCACGATCCAGTCGCGCGGCACGATATCGATCAGGATATGCGCGAAGTCGGGCTGGCCGGTCAGTGGGCAGAGCGAGGTGAACTCCGGGCAGGTGAACCGCACCACGTAGTGCTTGTCCGGTGCGGGATTGGCGACGCGTTCCAGCAGCGCCTGATCCGGCGAGGTCGGCTGCACGGTGTGATGGCCGAGTTGCGTCAGGCCGGCGTAAGGGGATTCGGTCATGCTGGTTCCTCGGTGGCGGCCCATCCCGCGCGGATTTTGGCGGCGTGGGCATCCAGCCGTCCGGCCAGGATAGCATCCCGCAGGCCGCGCATCAGCGACTGATAATACGCGATATTGTGCCAGGTCAGGAGTATGGGGCCGAGCATTTCCTCGGCTTTGAAGAGGTGGTGGAGGTAGGCGGCGGAGTGCCGGGTGCAGGCCGGGCAATCGCAGGCGGGATCGATCGGCGCGGCGTCCTCGGCGAACCGGGCGTTGCGCAGATTGAAAACCCCCCGAGACGTATACGCCCGCGCGGTGCGGCCCGCTCGGGTGGGCATGACGCAGTCGAACATGTCGACGCCGCGCTGAACGGCGCCGACCAGATCGTCAGGGGTGCCGACGCCCATGAGGTAGCGCGGCCGGTCGCCGGGCAGATGGGGGACGGTGAAATCCAGGACCTTGAACATCTCGGCCTGACCTTCGCCCACCGCGAGTCCGCCGATCGCGTAGCCCTCGAACCCGATACCGGTCAGCGCGGCGGCGGATTGGGCGCGCAGATCGGGGTAGATGCTGCCCTGCACGATGCCGAACAACCCGTAGCCGGGGCGCGGGACGAACGCGTCTTTCGAACGTCGTGCCCAGTCCATCGACAGCGCCATCGAAGTGCGGGCCTGATCGTGGGTGGCGGGGAAAGGTGTGCACTCATCCAACGCCATGGTGATGGTAGCGTCCAAAAGGTGTTGGATTTCGATCGACCGCGCCGGCGTGAGGCGGAAGCTGGCGCCGTCGAGATGGGACTGGAACGTCACCCCGTCCTTGTCCATCTTGCGCAGCTTGGACAGCGACATGACCTGGAACCCACCGGAATCGGTCAGAATCGGGCCTGGCCAGTCCATGAACTTATGCAGACCGCCCAGCCGAGCGACCCGCTCGGCGCCCGGGCGGAGCATGAGGTGGTAGGTGTTGCCGAGGACGATACTGGCGCCGGTGGATCGGACGGCGTCGGCGGTCATGGCTTTGACGGTGCCTGCGGTGCCGACGGGCATGAAGACCGGGGTCTGTACGTCGCCATGGGCGGTGTGGATCGTGCCGGCGCGGGCGGTGCCGTCGGTGGCTTCGGTTTGGAAGGTCAGTGTCATGCGGGGGTGCATGGCATGGTTGGCGGTCGATGCGCCAGGGTGACGCCGTGCCAGTCGCAAATCAACAACGAGCCCACCCGCCCGGCAGGCCCGCCGGGGTCCTCGTTGGGTCGCCTCGGGGGGATGTAAATTTTGGCTCACAGCCAAAAAGTTCTTGATTCGTTCTTTTGACCCTGCTATGTTCAAACCGAATGACACGAACAGCCCCACCCACCCCGGCCTCCGCCAAACCGCGCCCCATCCCTGGGCGTATCGGGGCTGTTCTCCGCGTCCTCGCCACCCTCATCACCCACGCTCGGCACTTCGCCGCGACCGTCGCCACCCGCGTCAACGCCCCGGAATTCGCCACCGCCGCCGTCCTGTTCGGCACCTACGATCTCCCGACCATCCGGCTTCGCGTGCAGCGCGGCATGCTCCGCGCGCTCGCCCTGCAGGAATACCTGCTCGCCCGCGCCGCACGGGGCTGCAACCTGCGCTTCGCCTGGCCGCCGCCAGTCGAAATCCAACCTCACCACCGCCCGCCGGCCAAACCGGCCCGAGCCAAGCCCTCCGCCCCGCGCCGTCCACGCCGTCCGGAACCGGCCATGCTGGACGAGAGCGATCCCCGAGCATTCCGCATCCCCTCGCCTGAGGAACTCGCCGCCGAGGTCCGTCGCCGCCCGGTCGGCCGCACCATGACTTATATCTGCATGGACCTCGGCCTCGCCCCCGGCCTCTGCGACGGCGATTTCTGGTGCCATGTCGAAAAGATCTTCCGCCACTACGGCGGCAGCATCACCCGTCTTTACAAAGTGCGCGAGCGGCGCGAGAAAACCTTCCTGCGCGAACGAGACCGGGACCCCGACACCTGGCACATCGACTGGCGGGACCTCCGCCCATCCACCGTGCGCATCGCGCTCGGCTGCCGGTTCGGCGAACCGCCGCCCCCCATCGTCCCCAGTTGACGCCGCTTGGCGTCACCCCCATCAGCGCCACCTCACCGGCCGCGGGCACCTCGCCCACGGGCGGGCGCACGCACGTGGGATTTCGGCCAGCTCCGGGCAGTCGCCTACGGCGACGTCAATTTCATCGCAAAGCCACACGCCCCATTCTGATCGCAACCTTTTATAACGGTCGGTATTGTAGCCAGGAAAACAGTTAATGCGCCCGGCTTCCACCGTGCTGTGATTCCCTTTGCGCCTTTGAGCCTTTTATCTTCTTCGTGTTAAAATGGATGGTCGAACGGCACCGACCGCGCCATGCATGGGCTCCGAAATCTCCGAATCACCGGTTCCTGCAAGCTTGTGA
>CAIRCM010000070.1 GCA_903877125.1 uncultured Acetobacteraceae bacterium
CTGCGCTGTTCGTCAATGGTCAACCGCCAGTTTGTGGAAAGCCCGGTTGGTTGCAACCGCCATTGTTGTTTAGGCAACGCGCAAAATTAAACGAGTCGGGCCATGACGATGTAACGAGACCGCCGCGACTTGGAGCGGTAATTTTTGCGCGATGGCTGTTGCCCACGGTAACGGCGCGGCCCGTTACGGCACAGGCACGCCGATTGCCTTCAGCTTTGCATGTGCCCGGGCCGCGCGGGCCTTCATGCCGTCCAGATAGGTGCTGACGTCGTTGCCGGGCAGGTTCAGCACCTGGCAGCCCATTTCCCAGTATTCGGCGATCTGAGCCTCGGTTTCCGCCGAACCGCGGGCCAGTTTGCCATTTGCCTTGCAGGCGTCGACGATGCGCTTCATCGCTGCCTTGAACTTGGGGTGTTCGAGGTCGAGGTGGACGCCGAGTTGTGCACTGAGGTCCGAATGGCCGTAGGCGATCATGTCGATGCCTTCGACGGCGGCGATGGCCTCGACATTCTCCAGGCCTTCGAGGGATTCGATCGAGGGGCAAACGACGATGTTCTCGTTCGCCCAAGGGGCGTATTCCTCGGCGTGACGGCGGCCGTAGCTTTTATAGCCGGTGTGCGGGCCCTGGCCGGAGATGCCGCGGTTGCCGATCGGCGGGTATTTCGCCAGCCGCACGATGGCGCGGGCTTCCTCGGCGGTTTCGATTTCCGATACTTGGATACCCATGATGCCCTGATCAAGGATGCCGGGGATCAGATGGGCGAAATTTTTGTGGATGCGCACGATCGCGGTGACGTTGGTGGCCTGAAACCAGCTCGCGAGGTCGGCGATCGTCTCCATATCGAAGGCGCCGTGCTCGTGATCGATGGCGCAGTAGTCGAAGCCCGAGGCCTCGATGATCCAGGGGATGCCGCGGGAGGCGAATTCCTTGAGTCCGGTGCCCAGCGCTGCCCGTCCCTCGCGCACCGCCCGGCGTATCGCGTTTTCCTTCATGGTTTCCTCCGTGCTTTGGCGGCATCGTAAGCGCGGTATCTTGACCGCGCCAGGGTTCACCCCGTAGGTCCGCCGCACCATGAGCAGCCATGTCACAACCTATGAAGATGTCGTGCGTCCCGAGTGGATCGATTCCAACGGGCACATGAACCTCGCCTATTACGTGGTGGTCTTCGACCTCGCGACCGACAAGTTCTACGAGGACATCGGTATCGGCACGACGTATCGCGCGGCCACCGGCAATTCCTCGTTCGTCGCGGAGACCCACACGGTTTACGAGCGCGAGGTCCATCTGGGGGACAAGCTGCTGATCCGCACCTGGCTGTTGGGCGCGGACAGCAAGCGGGTGCACTACTTCCACGAGATGTTCCATGCCGAAAGCGGGGAGCGTTCGGCGGTGCAGGAACTGATGGCGTTGCACATCGATATGACGGTGCGCAAGGTCGCCGCGTGCCCCCCCGAGCTGGAAGCGTCGCTGGTGGCGCTGGTGAAGCAGTACGCGCCGGCGGAACTGCCGAAAGGTGCTGGGCGGCGGATCGCGATGCCGGTGCGATAGGCCGGCACGTCATTGACCCCAGCGGCGGCGCCCGCTACGTCGCCCCGCTCACCCGCGGAGGAACCCCCTATGGCATTGAGTGTCGTCCCGGCAGACCAGCCGGAAACCGGCGGTATCGCGGCCGACCGGCTGCGCAGCATCGTCGACCGGATCGAGCGTCTGGAAGAAGAGCGCAAGGCGCTTGGCAGCGACATCAAGGACATCTACGCAGAGGCGAAATCCGCCGGCTTCGACGTGAAGGTGCTGCGCCAACTGATCCGTATCCGCAAGCAGGAGCCGGCCGAGGTCGAGGAACAGGAGACGATGCTGGACGTTTACCGGCGCGCGTTGGGCATGTAAAAATCGGCTCCCGCGTTAACGGTTTATTAACCCCCGACTGATACAGCCTTTCCCTGACATTCAGGAAAAGGCACGAGCCGCGATGGCACATACCGAGGCGGAGCTTTCGCGGATCCTCCACGCGCTGCCCGTGGGGGTTCTGACGTTTGGCCGCGACGGCACGTTGATTCTGCGCAACGCCGCGGCGACGCAGCTGCTGATGCCGCTGCTGGGCGAGCCGGCGCTCGACAACATCTTCTTTGCCCTGCGGCATCTCTGCCCCGAACTGGCGGCCACCGTGGCGGCGCATCGGGAGGCGACGGGGACGATCCTCGATCAACGCCGGATCGATGCGCAGGTAGGGCCGCGTCGGGTGGTGCTGTCCTTGACGGTCACCCGCCTCGCGCCGGAACTCTGCATGGCGACGGTGCGGGACGTAACGCGCCTGACCGATATGGCGACGTTCGCCTTCGCCAATGCCGATCTGCTGATCGACGTCGCGGAGGACGGGACCATCGGCTGGGCCGGCGGGGCGGTGGGGCCGCTGCTGAACCGTTCGCTCAAGCAGATCGTGGGGACGCCGCTGCGGGATCTGATTGCGCCCCGGGACCGGGAGGCGCTGGCGAAAACGCTGGAAACGGGGGCGCGGGGCCGGCTTTCGCCGTCGGTGCTGCGCCTCGCCACCCAGACGGAGCCGCCTTGCGTGATCGCCGGTCTGACCTTGGATGGACCGCCGAAGCGGATATTCGTCACGATCGGACGATCCCCCGAACCGGCCGAGGCGCACCTGAAGCAAGGCAAGGATTTTGAGATCGAAGCGGCCAACTGGGTGCGCGGCGGGCAGCCGGCTGTGCTTGGGCTGTTGGCGGTGGAGGATTGGCGGCAGACCACTTCGGCCCTGGACGATGTCCATCGGGACACGCTGATGCGGGAGATCGGCCGGCTGGGGGGTGAGCACAACGCCGGTGCGATGGTGGTGGGGGAGGTTGGGGACGGGCGCTTCGGGGTGCTGGGGCCGGTGGGCACCGATCTTGCGCGGCTGGGCGAGGCGCTGCGGGACCTCGTGGCCAGTTTCTCACCGGACGGGAAGGCAGCGGTTACCGACAGCCAGATCGACCTCGACGCGGGTGGGCTGACATTGACGGAGTCGGTGCAGGCGCTGCGGATCGTGCTGTCGCGCTTCGGCACCGCGGGCGCGGATACCGCCGATCTGACGGGCGGATTGAGCGGCATCATCGAGCAGGCCAACCACCATAAGCGGGCGCTGGCCGGCATGATCGAGGGCGGCCGGTTCGCGCTGGCCTATCAGCCGGTGGTCGCGTTGTCCGACCGCGCGCTGCATCATTACGAGGCTTTGCTGCGGCCGGAAGCGGGGCCGGACAATCCCGCGTCCAATCCGCAGGAGTTCGTCACGATGGTGGAGGCGGTGGGCCTCGCGGTGGCGCTGGACAGGGCAGTGCTGCGGCGGGCACTGGGGGCGATCGCGGAGAGCGGGGTTTCGGTCGCGGTGAACGTGTCCGGGCTGTCGATCGCCGATTCCGGGTTCGCGACGCTGCTGATCGAGTCCGCGGGGAACGTGCCGCCGGGCCGGCTGCTGGTCGAGTTGACCGAGACCGCGGAGATCGACGATCTCCCGGCCGCCGCCGCCCGGATCGCGCAACTGCGTGCGGTCGGGGCGCCGGTCTGCCTGGACGATTTCGGCGCCGGCAGCGCATCGTTCCGCTACCTGCGCGACTTGCGGGTGGACATGGTCAAGATCGACGGGGCGTATGTTCAGGCGGCGGGACGCAGTGCTCGGGGGCGGGCGTTCGTGCAGTCGATGCGGGAACTCGCGACCTCGACCAAGGCGGAAACGATCGCGGAGATGGTGGAAACCGAGGCGGAGGCGGCGCTGATGCGGGAATTGGGGGTGCGGTACGGGCAAGGCTGGCTGTTCGGCAAGCCGGTCGCGCTGGCGGCCGCGCCGTTGAAGAAGTGGCGGTACTGACGCTACGCTGGCGGACCAGCGGAGAAACACGACATGAGCGCCACCGACTTCGACATCCCCACGTTGCGCGCGCGGCGGACCAACAAGTGGCACAAATTCGCGCCCGATGTGCTGCCGGCCTGGGTGGCGGACATGGATTTCGGGGTGGCGCCGGCGATCGCGGCCGCGATGCGGCGGCTGACCGACAATCAGGAATATGGCTATGCGGCGCGGGACGGCGTGCTGGCGGGGGCGTTTTCCCGGCGGATGGCGAGCCGCTTCGGCTGGCAGACGGACCCGGCGCATGCGATCGGGTTGGGCGATCTGGTGCAGGCGACGTTTTCGTCGGTCATGGCATTCAGCGAGCCGGGGGATGGGATTCTGTTGCAACTCCCGTCCTATCCTCCGTTCATGGGCGCGATCGCCGACACCGGGCGCCGCCTGATACCGAATGCGATGCGCGACGATGGTCAGCGCTGGGTTCTGGAACTGCCGGCGACGGTCGATCCGCGGCTGCGGATGCTGATTTTCTGCCATCCGCAAAACCCCACCGGTCGATGCTACAGCCGCGCGGAACTCGAACAGGTGGCGGCTTTCGCGATCCGGCACGATCTGGTGGTTGTGTCGGACGAAATCCATGCCGACATCATTTATCCCGGCGGGGGACACATTCCGCTGGCGTCATTGAGTTCGGAGATCGCGGCGCGGACGATCACGATCACGTCGGCGACGAAGAGTTTCAATATTCCGGCGCTGCGCTGCGCGGTGATGCATTTCGGCGCCCCTGCCCTGCTGCAACGGTTCCTGGCGAAAATGCCGACGCGCCTGCTGGGATCGCCGAGCGTGACGGGGGTGGATGCGACGGTGGCGGCGTGGGACGACGGGCAGGCTTGGTTCGAGGAGATCATGGCGCAGTTGCTGGCGAACCGGGATTGGCTGGCGCGCACGATCGCCGCGGAACTGCCGGGGGTTTCGTTCCGGGTGCCGGAGGCGACGTATCTGGCCTGGCTCGATTGCCGGGGGTTGGAACTGCCTTGCTCGGCCGGGCAGTTTTTCCTGGACAAGGCGCGGGTCGGGTTAAATTTCGGGGAGACTTTCGGGCCGGATTACGCCGGGTTCGCGCGGTTGAATTTCGCTTCGCCGCCGAAGGTTTTGGCTGAGGTCGTGGGGCGGATGGTGGATGCGGTGCGGACGCGGTAGCGTTCGATTATCGGTTCGCATCCGGCATCAGGAGACGTTCGAACGCAGGTTTCACCGAACGGCCGTACGCTGTCCGGTTATCATGTTCTTCCGACCAATCGCGCCGTGCGCCGGTTGATCGCGATCAACGCAACGATGCTCAGCAGTGCCGTCGCGATCAGGTAGAAGCTGGGCGATAGCGGGTCGCCGGTCGCGGAAATCAGCCATGTCGAGATCAACGGCGCGAAGCCGCCGAAGATCGTGACCGAAACGCCATAGCTGAAGGCGACCCCGACGGCGCGGGTTTGGACGGGGAACTGCTCCGCCAGCAGGGAGGGCAGTATCCCGCTGTAACCGGCCTTGATCAGGTTCAGCAGCCCCACCGCGAACATGGCGGTGGCGAG
This sequence comes from uncultured Acetobacteraceae bacterium, assembly GCA_903877125.1. Taxonomy (GTDB): domain Bacteria; phylum Pseudomonadota; class Alphaproteobacteria; order Acetobacterales; family Acetobacteraceae; genus Rhodopila. Next base: position 5,417 of record CAIRCM010000070.1, read on the forward strand.
CGAGGGATATGCCACCATCAGCCAGAACACCGGGTAGGATACCAGGGCGAACAGACACGCCATAACGATCATGATCCGCGTCCGAGGCATCTTGTCCGACATATGGCCGGCGACGACGGAGAACACCGCGAGCAGCACGCCGCCCAGCAAGGTCGCGATAAAGCCGGTGTCGGGCGGCAGGTGCAACGTTCTGACCGCGTAGGTGGGGATGTAGAGCAGCAGATAATACGAGCTGTTGGAAATAACCGCGGCACCGACGGCGAGCAGCACGGGCAGCGGGTGTTCCCTCAACAGGACCCCGATCGGGGTATGCGGCGGCTTCTCGGCGGCGAGGAACTCCGGCGTCTCGGCCATGCGGGCGCGGATGTATAGGCCGACGGGGCCGACCAGCAGCCCGAACATGTAGGGCACCCGCCAGCCCCAGGTCAGCAGCTGTTCATGCGTCAGCAGCGTGGTCAGCGCGACGCCGAACAGGGCCACGATGACGCCAACCGCACCGGTGCTGGCCCATTGCCAACTCGCGCTGAAACCCTTGCGGTCCCCCGCGTGTTCGGTCAGGAAGGCGACGGCGCTGCCGAATTCGCCGCCGACCGAGAAGCCCTGAAACAGCCGCGCCAGCGTGACGATCATCGGTGCGGCGAGGCCGATGGTGGCGTAGCCGGGCGTGACCACCATCAGGCCGGTGCCGAGCATCATCAGCGCGATGGACAGGCTTAGGCCGGCGCGGCGGCCGACACGGTCGGTATAGGCACCGATGACGATGCCGCCCAATGGCCGAACGACATAGGACAGGCCGAAGGTGCCGAAGGTTATCAGCAACGAAACGGTGGCGTTGCCGGTCGGGAAGAACACCTCGGCCAGGGTTGAGGCGAAGTAACCGTAGGACAGAAAATCGAACCACTCCAGCACGTTGCCGATCGTCGCGGCGACGATCACGCCGGATAGACGCGATGGAGCGGTGCCGGCCATCTTCGATGCTTCCCTGTTTTTCAGGGACGCATTCGGGGCCAGGCGTGGCCGGCGGTCAAGGAGAAATGCGGCGGTGTCAGCTGTGCCGCGCGGCCGCGGTTCCCGCGCGGGCCATGGCGGTGCGCACGTTGTCGGGGTGGATGAAGTCGAGGTATTCGCGGGCGTAGGCGGGGGGCAGGATTTCGACCATCGTCTCGTTTTCGACCCAAACTTCGATCACGTGGAAGGGACCGCGGTTGCAGTCGAAACAGTGCCAGCCGGCTTTCGCGGCGATTGCCTGGACGGTCGCGGCATCGGTGGGGACGCTGACAGCGAAGTGGGTGGAACCGAAGGTGCGCTGGTCCCGCTTGACGAATTTGCCGCCGACCGCGCCGCCCGGTTCGAGTTCGGTGCCGGCTGGATAGACCTCCACCCCGGAGCCGTGTTCGTCGAGTTGCAGGGCGAAGAAGCTGCCCGGGTTGGGCGGGAACGGCACCGATGTGCCCCCCATGAGTTCGGCCAGCACGCCGGCGGCCTGTTTCGGGTCTCGGGCGGCGATCGACAGATGATGGATCATGGTGTCCTCCGGTGCCTTGTCTCGGGTTGACCGCACGGGTCGGTGTGGCGGTGGTCCTTGCGCTTGGGTTTCGCATACAGGACTAAATTCTTCGCGTCAATTGTTTCCGATGGTGGGGTTAGGACAATCGTGTGAATGTGCGGGCTGGACGATACCGGCCAAGTTGCCGCCGGTGACTGGATGAGGCACCGATTTTTTTCAACACGAAGGCACGAAGGCGCGAAGTCGCGAAGACGATACGGTGGGCGAAGACAGCAGGCCGGCGTTTCGCGGGAAATTTCGCGTGATTCATGCCTTCACGGTGAACGCAAGCGGTCCTGCCACCGGCTTGGACGCGCCGGACAGGACGGAAAACTCAGGATGTTCGTTTCGGGATTTTCGCCCGATTGCCCTGATGGTGGGGTTAGGCGACGCCCAAAATTAAACGAGTCGGCCGACCACTCCCAAATCGATAGGGGTCGGCTCGTCCGGGCCACCTGTTGTGGCAGTGTGCCGCTATAGGTGGC
>CAIRCM010000071.1 GCA_903877125.1 uncultured Acetobacteraceae bacterium
GCGCTGCTGATCTTGGACGAAATGGGGCAGGCGGACGGGCGCGAGGTGGGCGACGTGGTTTACATGCTCGCCAACGAGGCCGGTAAGCAACGCGCGTCGCGCACCGGCACGGCCCGGCGCCGCCAGTCATGGCGGGTGCTGTTCCTAAGCACGGGCGAAATCACGCTGGCGCAGAAGATGGGCGAGGCCGGCAAGAAGGTGATGGCCGGGCTTGAGGTTCGCATGGTGAACCTGCCGGCGGACGCGGGCGCGGGGTTGGGTGTGTTCCAGACCATCCACGGCAGGCCCGACCCGGCGGCGCTGGCCGAGGAACTTAGGGACGCCGCACGGAAGCACCACGGCACCGCGTCGCGGCTGTTCCTCGCCCGGCTGGCACAGGACCGGGCCGCGCACGGCGCCGACCTGCGGGCGACCCTGGACGCTCTGCGGGCGGGGTTCCGAGATGCCCACGTTCCTGCCGACGCGGCGGCGCAGGTTCGCAGCGTGTCGGGCCGGTTCGCCCTGATTGGTGCGGCCGGCGAACTGGCGCGGGACTACGGCGTGTTGCCCTGGCCGGCGGGCGAGGCGATGCGCGCGGCCGGCGCTTGCTTCGCGGCTTGGCTGGCGGAACGTGGCGGCACGGGTTCCGGCGAGGATGCGGCGGCGCTGGCGCAGGTTCGTGCGTTCCTTGAGACGCACGGCGAAAGCCGGTTCACGGTGCTGTTGCCGCCGACCATAGGTGCGGAGCCGTCATCCCCTGACGTTGCGCGCACGATCAACCGGGCCGGGTTCCGACGCCCGGCCGGGAGCGGCGACGGCGAGCGGTGGGAATACCTGATCCTGCCTGAGACGTGGAAAGCGGAGGTGTGCAAGGGGCTGGACGCGAGGCGCACGGCGGAACTTTTGGCCGGGCGCGGCCTGATGGTGGGCGGAACGGAGCGGCACCGGGCGGGGCTGGTGACGATCCCTGGTGAGGGCAAGCGGCGCGTCTATCGCGTGTCGGGCGCGATCCTGGGTGACGAACCTGCGGAGGGCGGCACCGATGGCGCTCGCTGATCTGCGGGCGTTCGCGAGCACCTACGCTGCGGCACCTGCGGCAATCGAAGGGGCTCCATGGGTTCCGGGTTCCATGGGTTCCGCAAAGAGCGAGGCGAAAACCGAGGCAATCGGCCAATTTCCGACCCGTCCGCATCCGGGAACCCCTGGAACCCCTTGCCCGCAACCAAGGGGTTCCAGTGCGGAGCCTGGAAAAACGGCAGAAGTCTGCGGGGTTCATGGGCGCGGAACCCCTGGAACCCCTGGAACCCCTAGTTTTGATGATGTTGGCGAGGATGGGCGAGCCGAACCGGCGAACGACACGATGCCGGCCGTGCTGCCTGCCGCCATAGCCGCTCCCGACATTGTGGAGGCGCTGGCCGAGGCGATGGCAGCGAACCCGGCGCACCGAATCACTGGCCGGGAGCGGGCGATGTCCTATTTCCGTGCCGAGGCCCGCCGCCGGCTGACCTTGACCGATGACCCCATGGTGCGGGGGTTGCTGCTGGGCTTTGAGCGGCACGCCAGCGCAATGGCCGTTCATGCAAAGGGCACCGGCCGATGATCGCCCGTGGCCGCGCGCGCGCGGTGGTCAGACTGAAACAGCAACCCCGGAGGCATAGCGAGATGACCGACGACGACGCCCCAAACAGTGATGGACCTGTGATCCCCGGCGGGCGAGGTGGAAGCCTTCGCCCTTGGCAGCCTGGCCAGTCCGGCAACCCCGCCGGCATGTCCGCAGCGAGGCGGGAGGCGCACCGGCTGGCGCGCCTTGCCAGTCCTGACGCCGTGGCGGTGCTGACCGAAAGGATGATGGACCCCGCCGAAGATGCCCGAGTGCGCATCGTGGCGGCCGGCGCCGTGTTGGATCGTGGCTTGGGGCGCGCAAAGGAAGGGCCGCCCGACGATGGCGCAGCGGACGTGGCCGACTTCGCGCACCTGCCGCCAGAGGAACAGGCCGAACTCTCGGCCGCGCTAGCGACGGTTTACCGACTGACCGGGCGAGGCTTGGCGCCGCTGCCGCAGGTGCAAATCTATTTGCCCGACAACGGGCTTCGCCCCTATCCGCGTCCTTTTTAGGGGATAGAGTAGGGGAGAAAGGCGAAATGCTCGAAAAAACCGCAGAAAACGGGGGGAGTTGGCGGACGGGGTGGGATTCGAACCCACGGTACGCTCACACGTACGGCGGTTTTCAAGACCGCTGCCTTAAACCGCTCGGCCACCCGTCCAGCGCGCCCCGAACCTAAAGCGGACCGCCCCCAGCCTCAAGCGCTCATCCAGCGTTGGCGCCCACAGCCCGCTCGATCTCTGCCTGCGAGATACCAACCTTCGCCGCCGCGTCCAGAATATCGGCCCAGGATTGCGGATCCACGTCGATCCCCTCCACACGCCGCTTCGCCGCATAGCGCCGCTCCGGCTCCCCAGGCGTCAGCACCTCGTCGAAACCCGGGGCAGGGCGCGCCGACTTGATGTGCGCCCGTGTCGCCTCGGCCCGCGCGGCAACCGTCTCCACACCGCCCAACTGCGACAGGTCGATGATCGTCGCCAGCATCGAATTCAGCGTGCCGCCCTTGCGGTCCTCCACCGTGCCCTGACCGCCAGCCACCGCCATCGCCATGATCTCGCACATGATCGCCAGCCCGCCGCCCTTATGCATGCCGAAGCTGCGCAGCGCGCCGGTCTTGTCGCGCATGAACCCGGTCGGGTCGTTGGTCGGGTTGCCGTCGGCGTCGATCAGGCAATCCGGCGCGACATCCACGCCTTTGTTATAGGCCACACGCGCCTTCCCGGCCGCGATCGTCGTCGTCGCCATGTCCAGCACCACCGGTAGCCCGTTCGGCCCCGGCACGCCGGTCGTGAACGGATTGGTGCCCAGCCGAGCCTCCGCCGCGCCCCAGGTCGCCTGGGCATCGCGATGGTCGGCGACGTTGACGAACGACACGAACGCGCAGCCATGCGAAATCGCCAGTTCGGCATACGTCCCGATGCGCCCGATATGCGACGCATTGCGCAGCGCCAGCACGCACGCCCCCATTTCCTTCGCCTTGGCGATCCCCCGCCGTACCGCGTCGCCAGCGGCCCGCTGGCCGTAGCCACGCTTCGCGTCGATCACCAGCAGCGCACCGGAATCCAGCACCGTGTCCGACACCTGGTTCGGCACCAGCAGCCCGTCCTTCAGCAGCCGCACATAGGTCGGCAGCATCCCCACCCCATGCGAATCGTGCCCGGCCAGATTGGCGCGAACGAGGTGATCGGCCACTTCTTTGGCCTCGATATCCTCGCTGCCCATCCGGGTGGCGATGAGGTGAGCCATGTTTTCAAGGCCATGGGCGGTAAAGATCGGCATGGAGACTCCGGTGGTCGGTTATTCGGCGGCACGCGCCAGGGTGTCGTCAGCCAATAGCCGATCTGCGATCCGCCGCATATGCAGCCGGGCGGCATCGGTCGCGATATCGACCAGATGGTCTTCGCCAAGTTCGGTCAAACGGGCCTGCTGAGCCTCCACGACTGTCAGGTCTTCTTTGAACGCGCCGGCGATTTCGCTGAACAACTGTTCGGTCGCGGCGGGATCGTCGGTGCGATAGCCGTTGGCGGTGGACCAGAAGTAGAAACAGCTCGTCTCCGTCTCCGGGGTGAGCCCGTGAAACAGCCGGAACTGCAGCTTGCTGTTGTCCGGCAGACCGTTGGCGTAGGCCCCGGCCTCGTCAGCGGCGCTCAATTGCAGGATCGTTCCTGGTGCGATGTATTCGAATCGCTGTAGACGATCGATACGGCCCTGGAACCCGCACGCTTTCACGTATGTCGGTAGAGGCAACGAATTCAGCATCCAACGGTCGAATTTCAGTCCGTTCGATGTGCGTTCCGTTTCCATTTTCGCTTCGACATGGGTCATCGGGTTGCCGCCGATCGTCGATCCATGCACGTAACCCAAATGCGTGAGGTCCATCAGATTGTCGACCATCAGCGTCGCCGCGCCCTGGATATGATACATCGTGTGCCGGTGCGGCCAGTGCGCCGCATCGTTGTGCCACGGATATCGCACGATCGCACCCTGGTCCGCTCGGGATGCATCCCCCATCCAGATCCACAGAAACCCGTCCTGCTCGACCAGAGGGAACGTGCGAACCCGCGCACGCTCGGGGATGCGTTCCTGGCCGGGAATGCGCACACAAGTGCCGGAACAATCGAAGGTCAGGCCATGATACCCGCATTCGATGCCAAGCGCCGTGACCTTCCCAATGCTCAGCGGCGCACCGCGATGGCAGCACATGTCCAAAAGCGCCGCGGCCCTTCCCGAACCATCGCGGAACAGTACCACCGGTTCGCCGCAGATCCGGCGCGCGAGCGGCGTGTCGGCGACCTCATCGGCCCAAGCGGCGACGTACCAAGCGTTTCGGATGAACATGCGCTTCGCTCCGGTTTTTTGCTTATGAACGGATGGTGACGGAGTTGCGGGGGGAGTTCAAGGATTGTCGGAGGCCCCAAGTTCACAGACGAAGTGCAACTGGATGGGCACTACGATCATGCACCATGATGGATGACGACGTACGAAAGACAGCCCACGACGTCCGCCCCCATTTCCATCCGGCTGGACGACGACGTTCGCGCGACGCTGTTTGCCGACGGTGGCGATCCCGCCCTAAACCACGTGATCCGACAGCCTCGGATCCAATGCGAACTCATGCGCGAGATGATCGATCATGGAACGTACTTTGAGTGGAACGAACCGCCGCGAAGCATACACCGCGTTCATCGGCAGCGGTTGCGGTTCATAGTCGCGCAACAACACCTGAACGGCACCGGACGCGACCTCGTCGGAAAATGCAAAGGCCGGAATGACCGCGATCCCGAGACCCTCCAGCACGCCCGCCCGCACCGCTTCCGAGTTGTCGGTGCGAAAGCGACCGCCGACTTCGACGCTCGGCGCGCCAGCGAAGAACCAGCGGTTGCCGGTGGCCAGCCGTGTGTAGACTATACACGCGTGGTCCAGGAGATCTTGCGGCGTGCCCGGCGCGGGATGCCGATCCAGATAGGCCGCCGAAGCGACCGTGATCCGCCGCACAATGCCGATCCGACGTGCAATCAGGCCGGGATCGGTGATCTCGCCCACCCGGATCGCCAGGTCGATCCCTTGCTCCACAAGGTCGGTAAAGTCGTCCGTCATGATCAGCTCAACGGTCACATCCGGATAGCGCGCCAAATAGCCAGCCAGGCGCGGCATCACATGCAATCGCCCGAACACCGACGGCGTGACCAGCCGGAGTTGGCCGGACGGTTTGCCGCGCCGCCGCCCCACCGCGTTCTCCGCTTCCCCGAGCGCCTCCAGAACCCGCAGGGCATGTTCGTAGAAGGCTCGGCCGTCGTCCGTCAGGGTCAGCGCACGGGTGGTGCGGGTCAGCAGCCGGGTGCCCAGATGCTCCTCCAACAGCGCGATCTGCCGGCTGACCGTCGGCTGGGTCGTGTTCAACTGGCTCGCGACGGCGGTGAAGCTGCCGGCTTCCACCACACGGACGAAGGTTTGCATGGGGCTGAGCAGATCCATCGCACACTCATACGATTAATGTATGAGTGATATAGGAACAAGGCTGATTATCCAAATCCAACCCGGGGTCCACAGTCCTGGTCATGGAACGGGGATCGTCCCGCTTCGCCAAACCGACCCAGACCAGGAACCAGACCATGCACCCGAACTATTTCTCCCGCTTCGCCCATCTGCGCATGAGCCGCGAAGCCGATGGCGTTCTGCTGGTGGAGATGCACACCGACGGCGGCCCGATCCGTTTCGATGCCGCCGATCACGAACAGTTCGTCGATGCCTTCTACGAAATCGGCCGCGACCGGGCGAACAGGGTGGTCATCCTGACCGGTGTCGGCGATTACATGGCCGACATCGATTTCGCCACCTTCGGCAATGTCGGCGACCCCAACGTGTGGTCCAAAGTGCATGACGAGGGCACCCAGATTCTCGAAAATATCGCCAATATCCGGGTGCCGGTGGTCGCCGCGATCGAGGGCCGGGCCTTCATTCACACCGAATATGCCCTGCTCGCCAACGTGATCGTCGCCGGGCGCGGCGCGACCTTCAACGATCTGCCGCACTTCGCGGGTGGCATCGTGCCGGGCGACGGAATCTTTACCGCCTGGTCCTATCGCGCCGGTGCCGGCCGCGCCGAGGCCTTCCTGCTCGATCCGCGGCCAATAACCGCGGTGCAGGCGGCGGAATGGGGCGTGGTGGCCGCAGTGGTGGACGACGGCACCGCGGTCGCCAAGGCTCGGGAACTGGCCGCGCTCTATTTGAAACAGCCCGAAGTGACCCGCCGCAACACCCGCATCCATTTCATCCAGCCGCTCAAGGAACGGATCGTGCGGGAGGTTGGCTATGGCCTCGCGCTGGAAGGCGCCAGCGCTGCCGCCGTCGTCCAGTCCATGGCCGCCGCTTGAACCCAAACGCAACATAAGGAGCCATACCATGACCCTCCAATCCGAACTCGACGCGTTCAAGGCTTCCTGGCTGGAGCGGGTCGGCCCCGCCGCGGCGACCCTGGTCGCCGAGGATATCGACGCCCTGGCGGTCATCGCCGCCCAGGCCGCCAAAGCGGGCGACCGCTTCCCAGCGACGACCTTGCGCGATCAACTGGGCCGCGACACCGATCTTGGCGCATTGGCCGCCGAGGGACCGTTGGTCGTGACCTTCTACCGCGGCGGCTGGTGCCCTTACTGCAACCTCGAACTGCGGGCCTATCAAAAAGCCTTGCCGCAAATCGAGGCGCTGGGTGCCCGGCTGATCGCGGTCACGCCGGAAACCCCGGACCATTCCCTGTCCACCTCCGAGAAGAACGAGCTGTCGTTCGCCGTGCTGTCGGACGAACGCGGCCGCCTGGCCGAGGCCTTGGGTGTCTCCTTCGAACTCTCCCCGGCCATTGTCGGACTGTACCGGAAATTCGGCCATGATCTGCCGGCGCGAAACGGCGACGACCGCTGGTCATTGCCGATGCCCGCGACTTTCGTGGTCGAAAAGGGCGGTCGCATTGCTCTGGCCTTCGTCGATCCCGACTACCGCACCCGCCTTGACCCCGCCGAAGCCATCGCGGCCCTGCAACGGCTCGGCGCGGCAACTTGATCCTATCGTGCTCTATCGCAGCCGGCGAGGGGCGCCTTTTCCCGTCATGGCCCGGCTCGTCCAGGACCACGCCTGGAGCACAGGTGCCGCCATAGGTGGCCAGGACACGCCGGGCCATGATGTTGTAGAGCAGGGCAGGGGAGAACCATTCCGAAAGTGTGCGCATCCCCCGGAGCGGGATCGCCGGAGTGGAATCGCACGGTCGCGTGAATCACGCGATCAAACAAAGACTTGTAGAGCACGCCTGACCATGACGAATGAGAAATGTCCGTGTCGCGTCCTCGACAAAGGCGAATGCGCCACGTTCACCTGTCCGGCGACCCAGGCCATTCACTCTGCCGCGGCCGGTTCATTGCTTCGCGCGCGGTAAATCGGCCTCCTTCGAGCCACTGGCCGGGTCGGGGGAGACCGATGGATACTCCCCCAATTCTGGGCAATCCGCCTGTCAGCGGTCTCCTTGCCGCCTACTCCCCTGCCATCCGCGCCGGCGTCGCCGCCACTGCCAGCCGCGCCAACCCCGAAATATCGTTGCTCCGGTCGATCCCCAGCACCGCATCCGCCAACCGGGCCGCCCGTTCCTCCCCAAGCACCGCGTCCGTCAGCCCACGGAATTTCGCCTTCAGCTCGTTCTCCGTCAGGAAGTTGGACGGCTCACCCTTCGGCACCACGACCTTCTGCGTGAACACCTGCCCGCGCGCCTCGATCGTCAAACGGCCGGACATATTGGCGGGGAACTCCGCCTCGATCTCCGGATCGAACGCGCTGGTGACCTTCGGCAGCAGCGACCGGATCGTCGGATCGTTCAGCAGCTTGTAGCTGTCCCAACCCATCGCACCCGTCGCCAGCGCGGCGGACACCACGAACGGCCCGCTGAATTGCCCATCCACCACGTTCTGTGGATTGGCCTTCTTCTCCGCCGGCGCACCCACCAGCAGCATGCCCGATTTCGGCAACCCCAACCGCACGGCCGTGATCTCCTCCGGCCGCAGATCGTTCGCCGCCCGCAGCGCCAGCGCCGCGTCGATGCCCGCATGCCCATACCGGCAGGACGGGTAGGGCTTCACGGCCGTGTTCATCAGCTCGAACACCACCCCGAGGTCCTGCACCGCCCGCTCCGGCGTCGGGTTCGGAGCGTAGGCCCGCATGAACCCGTGCTTGCCCTCCAACGCTTCGGACGCGCCCTTGAACCCCTCGCGAACCAAAGTCGCCGCCATCAACCCGTTCACCGCGGCCCAGCCGACCTGGGACCGCTTGGTCCAGGCGCCGTTCGCCAGGAACTGCAACGACCCCGCGGCCTGCGACAGCACCGCGCCCATCGCGCCCGCCACGCCCTCGGCATCCAGGCCGAAAACCCGAGCCGCCGCGGCCGCGGCACCGAAGGCGCCGCAGGTGGCGGTGGGGTGAAAGCCCCGGTCGTAATGTTCCCCGGCCGGCAGTGCCAAGGCGACACGGCAGGTCACTTCATACCCCGCGATGATCCCCGCCAGCACATCCGCGCCGGACGCGCCGACCATCTCCCCCGCCGCCAGCGCGGCCGGGATCACCGGCGCACCCGGATGCAGCGAACCCGCGGCGTGCGTGTCATCGAAATCCAGCGAATGCGCCAACGCCCCGTTCAGGAACGCGGCCCCGGCCGGCGTATAGCGGGCGCTGTCCCCGAACACCCCGTAATTGCCGTTCGCCATGCCCATCGCCCGCACCGTGTTGACGAAACTGTCGGTGCTTTCCGCGTCATGCCGGGCACGAACGATGTTGCCCACGAGGTCCAGCACCAGGAAGCGGGCGCGGTTCACGACCTCCGGCGGCAGTTTCTCCAACCGGATATTGGCGCAAAACGCGGACAGTTCGCTGGTGACACCCATCGTTCGATTTCCCTGGCTGTTTCCGAGTGGCGAACACTTTGGCGCAATCGCGCTCTTCTATCAACGCCGGGCCGACGGATGCCGGCCCGGCCGCGCCTCGGACCTTTAGGCCCGCACTTCCTCGTTCAAGGCGTTCTCGTACACCTTGATCACCGACGACGAATCCGACGTCCCCAGACCCATCCCCCGCGCCATCCGCATCAGGTTCAGCACCTGCGGCGCGATCATCCCCGGCACGCCCAGATCGTCCGCCAACTCCATCGCCAGCCGCAGATCCTTGTGCGCGAGATCAAGCGCGAAGGTCGGCGCGAAATTGCCGGCAAACGCCTTCGTCGCCATGTTCGCATACCCGCTCGACATGCCGCTCGCATTGCGGATCACCGCATCGAGCTTCTTTAGATCGATCCCCGACCGCTTGCCCATCATCAGCGCCTCCGCCGCCGCCGCGGCGTTGCAGAACGCGAGCATGTTGTTGATCAGCTTCGCAACCGACCCAAACCCGATCTCGCCGAGGTGAATGACCTCCCCGCTGAACGATTTCAGCAAGGGCAGATTGCTTTCGAACACCGCCGCGTCGCCGCCGACCATGATCACGATCGTGCCGTCGGTCGCGCGCGCCGTGCCGCCGGACACCGGCGCCTCCAGCATGTGGATGCCCCTCGCCGCCATGCCCTCGGCAACCCGTTTCGCCGTCGCCGGCGCGTTGGTCGAAAGATCGATGAACACCGAACCAGGCTTGGCGTTCTCCGCGATCCCGCCCGCGCCCAGGGTCACCGCCTCGACGATTTTCGGCAGCGGCAGCGACGTGATCGTCACATCGCAGCGCGAAGCGACATCGGCGACCGATGCCCCGGCCGTCGCACCAAGGTCCGTGCAGGCCTTCACCGCATCGGAATTGAGATCGAAAACGATCACCTCATGGTTCGTGTTCTTGATGATGTTGCGGCACATGGGCCCGCCCATATTGCCCACGCCGATAAATCCAACCTTCATTCCTGTTGCTCCATCCAACGCCGGATGCCCCGGCACCCCCAGACTTTGGCCTATTCCCCGCTCGGTGTCAGGCCCGCCGATTTGCGTCCGCGCCCGTTCCTTCCTACCGTCGCGCCAAGCGAGAAGGACAGGAAACGCATGGCCGACGACAGTATGCTGCGCATGCCGAAACCCAAGGCAGCAAAAACCCACCCCGACAGTTGGGAACCCGAACTCGCCGAACTGCGCCAGCGCCAGGCCCTCGCGCGCCAGATGGGCGGGCCGGAGCGGGTCGAACGCCAGCACAAGGGCGGCCGCCTGACCGTGCGCGAGCGTATCGACAAAATGCTCGATCCCGGCACCTTCAAGGAAATCGGCTCCATCGCCGGCAAGGCCACCTACGACGACAAGGGCAACATCACCGAATTCATGCCCGGCAACTGCGTCTTCGGCCGCGGCACCGTCGACGGCCGCCCGGTCGTGATCGCCGGCGACGACTTCACCCTCCGGGGCGGATCGGCCGACGCGTCCATCAAGGGCAAGCCCAAGATGTCGGAACAGATCGCCACCGAATTCCGTATGCCCATCATCCGCCTGATCGAGGGCTCCGGCGGCGGCGGTTCCGTCAAAACAATCGAAACCACCGGTCGCGCCAATCTGCCCGGCGGCCTGACCGAAACAACGTCGTTCGATCTGGTCGCCAACCAGATGGCGCAGGTCCCCGTCGTCGGCCTCGGCCTCGGCTCCGTCGCCGGTCTCGGCGCCGCCCGCCTCGTCGCCTCGCACTACTCCGTCATGGTCAAGGAAATCGCCGCCGTCTTCGTCGCCGGCCCCCCGGTCGTCGAGCGCCTCGGCGAACCCCGCACCAAGCAGGAACTCGGCGGCTGGGAAATTCAGTTGGGCTGCGGCGCCGTCGATCACGCCGTCGATACCGAGGAACAGGCCTTCGACGCCGCCCGCAAATTTCTGTCCTACCTCCCCAGCTCCATCCACGACGTCCCGCCCCGGGTCATCGGCTGGGACGACCCGAACCGGTCCGATGAAAAGCTGATCTCGGTCATCCCAAGGGTGAAGAAGCAGGCGTACCACATGCGCCGGATCGTCGAGTCCGTCGTCGATCAGGGCAGCTTCTTCGAAATGGGCAAAATGTTCGGCCGCTCCATCATCACCGGCTTTGCCCGCCTCGACGGCTGGCCGGTCGCGGTCATGGCCGGCGATCCGCTGTTCGAAGGTGGGGCCTGGACCGCCGACACCTGCAGCAAGATCATCCGCTTCGTCGATACCGCCCAGACCTTCCATCTGCCGATCGTCCATCTGGTGGACTGCCCCGGCTTTCAGGTCGGCCTGCGCGCCGAGAGCTCCGCCGTCATCCGCTGGGGCGTCCGAGCCCTCTCCGCCATCAACCAGACCACGGTCCCCTGGTGTTCGGTGGTGGTGCGCAATTGCTACGGCGTCGGCGGTCTCGGCCACCAACCCGTCGGCCGCCTCGCCGTCCGCTACGCGTGGCCCAGCGCGAGCTGGGGTTCCCTGCCGCTGGAAGGCGGGATCGAAGCCGCCTACCGGGCCGAAATCGACGCAGCCGAGGATCCCGCCGCGAAGCTGGAGGAAATCGAGGAACGCCTGAACCGCCTCCGCTCCCCCTTCCGCACCGCCGAACCCTTCTGGGTCGACGAGATCATCGACCCCCGGGACACCAGACGCCTGCTGTGCGATTTCGCCAATCTGGCGGCACCGCTGCGGATACCGGGCGAGTCGAAATTCGGCATGCGGCCATAGATCGGGTCCCATAAGGCGCACGCAACATGTCACGCACTGGACAGTTTGCATGACGGAGATAATCGCCTATCTGAGCGATGCGTGCCCGGGTGACCTTCGGGGCGCGCCTAGCCGGATTGCTTCTTCGCCATGGGCATGAACACGATCGTCTACTTTGGAAACAGCCACCTGCTCGCGTTGCGCAGACGCTGTTTGGAGGTCGACCCTGCCTCGGCCTACGGCGTGCAGGCGAAATTCTTTCTTGCGCTTCAAGGATTTTATGAACGTCCTTGGCGTATTGAGGATAACAGGTTCGTCTGGGACGAGGCGCTGACCCGCGATATGTCCGCGGCCATCACTGGCGATGAAGTGCCGTTTATCGTTACAAGCTTGTTCAACAACATGTGGTCGATCAGAGCGACCTTTGACAACGCTGTCCCGTATGACTTCTTTCTCGAGGATTGCGAGGCGCCAGCGGACGACCTGCCGCGCGAGATAATTCCGTTGTCTCTGATGCGGTCATTGGCACGTCTGGAACTGGATTCGATCCGGATGTGGTTTGAATTCGTACGGAGCCTGACCGACAAGCCAATCTATGAATTGATCGGGCCGCCACCGGTCGATCTTGGAGCGAACCGGTACGGCCCAACCAGGCATTTTGGCGATGGAGCCAGCGAACAGATCGAGAAATTCGGTATCATGCCCCCGCTGCTGCGCAAAAAGCACTGGCTCCTTTTCATGAGAGAGACCACGAAATTATGTGGCGAGCTGGGCGTGGCAACGTTGACCCCACCCGCGAACACGATGGACAGCGAGGGAAATCTGCTGGTGTCAATGGAATCGGGCGATTCGCTCCATGCCAACCCACTCTACGGCCATCGTGTCCTGGAAAGTGTCGCGAACATCGCCCATACCTTCCAGCAATCGCGGAGCGGTTGATATGTCGGAAAACCCATACCGAAATGCCCCTGACTACCGTTTTTGGAGAAAAAGCGTCGCCCCGCTGCCACTGCACGACGTTGATCCCGTCGTCGCCAACGCATTCGGGATCCAAAATTCGGATAAGGTTGCGACCGCCGGAAGCTGTTTCGCGCAGCATATGGCACGTCATCTTTCCATGAATGGCTTCTCGTATTTTGTCACTGAACCGGCACATCCCACGATTCCGCCAAATCTGGCGGCGGAATTCAATTACGGCATTTTTTCGGCCAGGTACGGAAATATCTATACCGCACGTCAATTGTTGCAGCTGTTGCGACGGGCCTATGGACAATTCGTGCCAATCGATGATTGTTGGGTCGATGCCTCGGGTTCATGTTTCGACCCATTCCGACCTCAAATTCAGAAAGGCGGATTTGCGAACAGGGCAGAATTCGGGATCGACCGCGAAAAGCACCTTGGCAAGGTCCGTCAAATGGTCGAACAGATGGATGTTTTTGTTTTCACCCTCGGGTTGACGGAGGCCTGGATCGATGATCGCGATGGTGCGGTCTATCCGATCTGCCCCGGAACCGCGGCAGGAACATTCGATCCTGGCAGGCACAAATTTCGGAATTTCCGTGTTCATGACGTAATAGAAGATATGTCCACCGCATTGAAATTCATCCGAGATCGCAACCCTGCGGTAAAATTCATTTTGACCGTCTCCCCCGTACCCCTCGTGGCAACAGCGGAAGACCGCCATGTCGTCGTATCGAATACTTATTCGAAATCCTGCCTGAGAGTCGCCTGCGAAGAGGTTGTCGCAGCATTCCCGGATTGCGAATATTTCCCATCATATGAAATCATCACCGGGAATTTCACGCGGGGAATGTATTTCGCCGACGATCTTCGCTCCGTCACTGAACCAGGCGTCCAGCACGTGATGAACATCTTCATGCGGCATTACGCATCGCCGCTGTCGGGCGACGCAGCGCCACGGCTGCCTCCGCCGGCCGAGCAGCAGCGGCAGGAGCAGGAGGAGCAACACCTGTCTTCCAAAGCCTATATCGCGACAGTCTGCGATGAGGAGGCTCTCGCGTCCGAGTGACCAAACCAGGCGGGGCGATGCCGACTCTCCACATCGTGAAGGCGGGCTGACCCGGCGCCGGCCACGCCGCGTATGTCGCGCCCGAGGTCGGACGCGAGGTCGAACAAGCTGAACGCGCGGCGTGCTTTCTTCTCGTCCGTGGTTATGTTGCTTCTCCGGTGAGGGTTGGTGGTGCGCCTAACACCATCCTGACCCCCCGGCCGAGAGCGGCATGGCCAAACCGTCGTCACACATCGGCCCAACGATGCTCGGACGCGACGACGGTGCGGCCAACTGTCAGGTTAATACCGTCACATCTCACGCCGCCTGTGGTCGTTGCCGCTCAGCGGTGTTGGGATCATGGCGGCGGAACACCCCCCATCGTTGGTGCGCAAAATTAGAACCACGCCATTGTCCTTTCCATCTCATCCCTGTCTGCCGCGGCATGCGGAGGATCTCCACTCGGGGTTCGCTCCTTCTGGGAAAGCAGACCGGTTTCGGTGCCACGCCTCCCCCGCCTTCGTCGGCAAGGCTCGGTCGTCTCGGCGGGCTGCGTGGCACCGAAAGGTGAACCACTTCCTCGCCCTCTTGGTTCCAGTGCCCCAGGACACACGCATCGGGGGACAGACGATTGCCCCATCTTTCCTGCCTTTCAGTTAAAATCCGCCCCCCGCGTACCGGTCGGTGGAACCCAGCACCCATCCTCCCCCCCGTTGCCGTTACCCTGTCCTGCGCATAGACTAGTTGACTGCGCGACCGAGGGGCCTCAGAAGCCCCCGCGCGCGCAGGCCAGGGATTCGAAACCCCCCGGCCGGAGGAATAGGAGTCCAAATTGCAGCCGACCGACATCAGCGATCCCGACTACTTTCATAAGGTAGTCGACTGCCAGTGGGCCTGTCCCGCGCATACGCCGGTCCCCGAGTACATCCGGCTGATCGCCGACGGCCGCTATGCCGACGCGTTCATGATCAACTGGAAATCCAACGTCTTCCCAGGTGTCCTCGGCCGTACTTGCGACCGTCCCTGCGAACCCGCCTGCCGCCGCGGCCGGGTCGAAGACGAACCCGTCGCGATCTGCCGCCTCAAGCGCGTCGCCGCCGATTTCAAGGGCGACGTCTCCGGCCGCATGCCGCCCAAGCCCACCAGCCGCAACGGCAAGAAAATCGCCATCATCGGCGCCGGCCCGGCCTCGCTCACCGTCGTCCGCGATCTCGCCCCCCTCGGCTACCACCTCGTGGTCTACGATTCGGACACCCGCGCCGGCGGCATGATCCGCAGCCAGATCCCCAAATTCCGCCTGCCCGAGGAAGTGATCGACGAGGAAGTCGGCTACATCACCGACCTCGGCCCGGAAATGCGCCTCGGCCAGCGCGTCGATAGCCTGAAAGCCATCCTCGCCGAAGACTATGACGCCGTCTTCGTCGGCACCGGCGCCCCGCGCGGCCGTGACCTGCCCATCCCCGGCCGTCAGGAAGCCGCCGCCAACATCCATATCGGCATCGACTGGCTGTCCTCCGTCTCCTTCGGTCACATCTCCAAGATCGGCAAGCGCGTCATCGTCCTCGGCGGCGGCAATACCGCCATGGACTGCTGCCGCTCGGCCCGTCGCCTGGGCGGCGAGGACGTGAAGGTCATCGTCCGCTCCGGCTTCGACGAAATGAAGGCCTCCCCCTGGGAGAAAGAGGACGCGATCGGGGAAGACATCCCCATCCTCAACATGCTCGTCCCCGTCGCCTTCATCCACGAAGGCGGCAAGCTCGTCGGCATGACCTTCGATGAGGTGAAGGCCGAATACGATGCCCGCGGCCGCCGCAACCTCGTCTCCACCGGCAAGGAACCGCAATTTTTCCCCTGCGACGACGTCCTCGTCGCCGTCGGCCAGGAAAACGCCTTCCCCTGGATCGAACGCGACATCGGCATGGAATTCGACGACCGCTGGGATATGCCCAAGGTCGACGAAACCACGTTCCAGTCCACGCTGCCGAAGGTCTTCTTCGGCGGCGACGCCGCCTTCGGCCCGAAAAACATCATCTGGGCCGTCGCCCACGGCCACCAGGCCGCGATCTCCATCCACAAATTCTGCAGCGGCGAATCTGTCGCCGATCGTCCGCCGCCCGGCGTGACCATCGTCAGCCAGAAGATGGGCATCCACGAGTGGAGCTACGACAACAACGTCTCCCTCGATCTGCGCTTCAAGGTCCCCCACCGCGACAAATTCGCCGCCCTGGCCGACATCAAGGCCGAGGTCGAACTCGGCTTCGACCTCAAGCTGGCCTTCAACGAAGCCCAGCGTTGCCTGAACTGCGACGTGCAGACCGTGTTCGACGACAAGCTTTGCATCGAATGCGACGCCTGCGTCGACATCTGCCCGGTGGACTGCATCAGCTTCACCGGCAATGACGACGAAGCGGCCCTGCGCACCCATCTCAGTGCGCCGGCGACCAACCTGTCGCAGTCGCTGTATGTATCGAAAGAACTCAAAACCGGCCGCATCATGGCGAAGGACGAGGACGTCTGCCTCCATTGCGGTCTCTGCGCGGAACGCTGCCCGACGGGCGCGTGGGATATGGAACGGTTCCTGATCGACGTCGCACAAGCGGAGCAGGCATGCTGCAAGTAATTGACCGCCCGGAAGCCCTCCAGCGGGTAAACGATTTCGTTGTTAAATTCGCCAACGTGAACGGGTCCGGTTCGGCCAGCGCCAACGCGCTGTTCGCCAAATCGGTCCTGCGCATGGGAATCGCGGCCACCCCGCGCAACATCTTCCCGTCCAACATCCAGGGCCTGCCCACGTGGTATGAGGTGCGGATTTCCGACGCCGGCTACCTCGGCGCGCGCGGCGGCGGACCCGATCTCATGGTCGCGATGAACCCGCAGACCTGGGACCAGGACATCAAAAGCATCGAGCCTGGCGGCTACCTGTTCTACGACAACACCAAGCCCATGCCGGACTCCAAGTTCCGCCAGGACGTGGTGACCATCGGCGTGCCGCTGACCCGCATGACCAATGAGGCCTACAGCAACCCCCGCCAGCGCCAGCTGTTCAAGAACATCGTCGGCCTCGGCGCCCTCTCGGCCCTGCTCGACATGGACCCCGCTGTCATCGAACAGCTCCTGTCCGAACAGTTCCGCAACCGCGACAAGCTGATCCAGGCCAACGTCCAGGCGCTGCACATGGGCCGCGACTGGGTGAAGGCGAACCTCGACTGCCCGATCGGCCTGACCCTGCGCAAGGCCGACACCGTCGGCGACCGCATCTTCATCGACGGCAATTCCGCCGCTGCCCTCGGTGCCGTCTATGGCGGCGCCACGGTCTGCGCTTGGTACCCGATCACGCCCTCGTCCTCCCTCGCCGAAGCCTTCAGCAGCTATTGCAGCAAGATGCGGGTCGACAAAGCCACCGGCAAAAACAATTTCGCGATCGTCCAGGCGGAAGACGAACTCGCTTCCATCGGCATGGTCATCGGTGCCGCCTGGAACGGTGCCCGCTCCTTCACCGCGACCTCCGGCCCCGGCATCTCCCTGATGTCGGAGTTCATCGGCCTCGCCTACTTCGCCGAAATCCCCGCCGTCATCATGGATGTGCAGCGCTCCGGCCCCTCGACCGGCATGCCCACCCGCACCCAGCAGACCGACCTCACGATCTGCGCCTATGCCAGCCACGGCGACACCAAGCACGTCCTGCTGATCCCCGAGGATCCGCACGAATGCTTCGAATTCGGTGCCTTGGCCTTCGACCTCGCCGACCGTCTGCAAACCCCGATCTTCGTCATGCTCGACCTCGAAATCGGCATGAACGAGCGTCTGACCAAACCCTTCACCTGGGATGACAGCCGCAAGCTCGATCGCGGCAAGGTCATGACGGCCGAGCAACTGGAAGCCGGCGCCAAATTCGGCCGCTATCTGGACGTCGACAACGACGGCATCGCCTACCGCACCTATCCCGGCACCCACCCCACCAAGGGCGCGTTCTTCACCCGCGGCACCTCGAAAAACCGCATGGCCGGCTATTCCGAGGAAGGGGCCGACTACCAGGAAAACATGGAACGGCTGCTGAAAAAGCACCGTACCGCCGCAACCCTTGTGCCCCACGCGATCGAGCGCAAAGCGGCCCAGCCGACGAAATACGGCGCGATCTACTTCGGCTCCACCAGCCCCGCGATCACCGAGGCCGACGAAATCCTGACCAAAAAAGGCGTCTCGCTCGACCTGCTGCGTCTGCGCGCCTTCCCCTTCGGACCGGAGGTCGAGGCATTCATCGAAGCGCATGACACCGTCTTCGTCGTCGAACAGAACCGCGACGGCCAGATGCGCTCGATGCTGATCAACGAGCTCGAAATCGCACCGAAGAAACTCGCGAAAATCGTGCACTACGACGGCACGCCGATCACCGCCCGCTTCATCGCCGGCGCCATCGCCCAACACCTGAATATCGACTGAGGCGACGTCATGACATTCATCCCGAAGCCCAAACTCCACCACCCCGACCTGCAGAAGAACGCGCTGGGTTACACCCGCCGCGACTATGAAGGGCCGGTCTCCACCCTCTGCGCCGGATGCGGCCACGACAGCATCAGCGCCGCCATCGTGCGCGCCTGCTTCGAATTGGATATCGAGCCGCATCGCGTGGCGAAAATGTCCGGCATCGGCTGCTCGTCGAAAACCCCGACCTACTTCCTCGGCGCCTCGCACGGCTTCAACTCCGTCCACGGCCGCATGCCCTCCGTCGCCACCGGCGCCAATCTGGCCAACCGCGACCTGATCTACCTCGGCGTCTCCGGTGACGGCGACAGCGCCTCCATCGGCATCGGCCAGTTCGCCCATGCCATGCGCCGTGGCGTCAACATGGTCTACATCGTCGAGAACAACGGCGTGTACGGCCTGACCAAAGGCCAGTTCTCCGCCACCGCCGACCAGGGCGCGAAATCGAAGAAGGGCGTCACCAACACCGACGAACCCATCGACC
>CAIRCM010000072.1 GCA_903877125.1 uncultured Acetobacteraceae bacterium
ATGACCAAGCGCGCCGAGAGGAAGTACAAGATCAACCGCCGCCTGGGCGCCAATTTGTGGGGCCGGCCGAAATCGCCGGTCAACAAGCGGGAATACGGCCCCGGCCAGCATGGCCAGCGCCGCAAGAAGCCGACCGATTTCGGCACCCAGCTGATGGCGAAGCAGAAGCTCAAGGGCTACTACGGCAACATCGGCGAGAAGCAGTTCTACAAGTACTATGAGGAAGCGGTGCGCCGGAAAGGCGATACGTCCGAAAACCTCATCGAATTGCTGGAACGTCGGCTTGACGCGGTTGTCTACCGCATGAAATTCGCGATCACCCCGTTCGCCGCGCGCCAGTTCGTCAACCACGGTCATGTCACCGTGAACGGCAAGCGGGTGAACATCCCGTCCTATCAGGTGCGGGACAACGACGTGATCGAGGTGAAAGAGCGTTCGAAGCAGCTCGCGGTCGTTCTCGACTCCACGCAGAACACCGAGCGTGATGTGCCGGAGTATATCGAGGTCGATCACCGTATCATGAAGGGCCGGTTCGCGCGCGCGCCGAAGCTGTCGGACGTGCCGTATTCGGTGCAGATGGAACCGAACCTGGTGGTCGAGTTCTACTCGCGCTAACCGGTTTTTCCGCCAACGCAACGCCCGCCCCGACAGTGTCGCGGCGGGCGTTGTTGTTTTAGCGGGAGATTTCTTCGAGCCGCAGCCCCGCCGTCCGTGGACCAAAGATCGCGACCACCGCGGCCACGATCGCCATGGCGCTGGCGATAAACACGAAGACGCCGACGGTGCCATAATTGCGGAGGCAGAATGCGATCATGAAGCCGACGAAGATCGTGCTGAAACGGCTGAACGAATACACGAAACCCACAGCGCGGCTGCGGATACGGGTCGGGTAAAGCTCGGCCTGGTACGCATGGAACGAGTAGGACAACGTGGTGTTGCTGAGCTGGATCAGGATGCCCAGCGCGATAATGCCGACCCCCGTCGTCTGTTGTGCGAACAGGAGGCCGAATCCGCCAATGCCAAGGGCGGCTGCGGTCACCTGCCACTTGCGGTCCACCTTGTCGGCAATGAAGCTGGTCAGGAACGGCCCGACCGGCGCCATGAGCGCAATGGTGAACGAGTAGCCCAGCGACTTCGTGACCGTGATGCCCTGCTGCACCAGGAGCGTCGGCACCCAGCTCGCGAACCCGTAATAGCCGATGGATTGCAGCAGGTTGAAAACGATCATCATGATCGTTCGCGACCGGTAGGGCGGGTGGAGAAGCTCGAGGATCGATCCCGCTTCGGCCTCGACCTCCCCGGGCACGATATGCGGCGGCGGCAGCGGCCTTCCGGTCTCCGCCTGGGCCTTCGCCTCCATGACGGAGACGATGGCGTCAGCCTCGGCGAAACGGCCGCGTTGCGCCAGCCAGCGGGGTGATTCAGGCAAGCCGAGGCGGATCACCCAGACTGCCAGCGCGCCCATACCACCGATGAGCGTTACGACACGCCACCCATCGTAGCCGGCGACCACTTGCGGTACCAGCCACCACGCCAGGAAAGCCACACAAGGATAGGCGAGGAATTGGAAACTCTGGCTGAACGCGAAAGCCCTGCCGCGCCGATCCTTCGGCATCAGTTCCGACAAATAGGAGTCGATGGTGACAAACTCGACTCCGATCCCAACGCCCGCGGCGAAGCGGCAGATATCCAACCACAGCGCGGTGGACTGAAACGCCATGACGATGGTCGCGACGGAATACCAGACCAGGGCGAAGGTGAAGATGCTTCGCCGGCCCATGAGGTCCGACATCCAACTGAAGACCAAGGTGCCCACCAGCATGCCCGCGAAGGTGGATGCGACGAGGCTGGCGTAGCCGTTGATGTCGAAGAAGCCCGCCGTTGTGGGCGTCATTATGCCGGCCTTGTACAGGCCCTGGGCGATATAGGCAGTCAAGCCGTTGTCATAGATTTCGAAGAATGCGCCCAATGACAGCACGACCACCAGCCATCGCATGGAACGCGTCGGTGGCAGTCGGTCGATGCGCGCCGCGATGGTCGCGCGTTGGTTCATATCCACGCCGTTCGTCTCCCCCGGTCGGTTATGTTGACCACAGGCTGGCACGGCGGCGATGTGGTTGCTACCCCCAAGCAGGGTCGATCAAACGACGAAGGGCCCGGGATTTACCCCGAGCCCTTCAGAAGCGAACAATTCGTTTTGGTCTGGGTTACGGAACGTCGGGCTGTTCGCCGTTTTCGAAGGCAAGGGCGGTATCCAGCGCCGCTTCCTCTTCCTCGGCTGCCGCGCCAACGCTTTCGCCGCGCGCCTGACGTTCGGCCTCTTCGGTCGAACGGGCGACATTGACGGTCACGGTCATCGACACTTCCGGATGCAGCGACACCCGGACCTTCGACAGGCCGAGTGTCTTGATCGGCTGCTCCTGGATGACCTGCGAGCGGTTGATGGTCAGACCACCGGCCTCGCACGCATCGGCGATGTCGCGCGCGGACACCGACCCGTACAGGCTGCCGGACTCGCCGGCCTGACGGATGATGATCACCGACAGGCCGCCCACGCGTTCGGCGAGGCGTTCGGCTTCTTCCTTGCGTTTCAGGTTCAGCGCGACGAGTTGCGCCTTCTGTTCCTCGAACCGGGCAAGATTGTCCTTGCTTGCGCGCAGTGCCTTTTTCTGCGGCAAAAGGAAGTTACGAGCATAACCGGGCTTCACCTTCACGATGTCGCCCATCTGCCCCAGCTTCTCGACGCGCTGGAGCAACACCAATTCAACGGCGGCCATGATGCAGCTCCTTAAGCGACGATGTAGGGAAGCAATGCGAGGAAGCGGGCGCGCTTGATCGCGACGGCCAGTTCCCTCTGCTTCTTCGCCGACACCGCGGTGATGCGGCTTGGCACGATCTTGCCGCGCTCGCTCAGGAAGCGGGACAGCAGGCGGACGTCCTTATAGTCGATCTTCGGCGCGTTCGGGCCGGAGAACGGGCAGGACTTGCGGCGGCGGTAGAACGGCCGGCGGGCGCCGACGGCGGAGCGGCGGGCGGCGGGGTTCAGGTCTTGTGTGTCGGACATCGGTCTTATTCCTCCATGCCGCCGCGGAAGCCCTCAGGGGCGAATTCGTCGCGGGCGCGGAATTCTTCACGGTCGTCAAAGCCACGGCGGCGGCCACTCTCGAACCGGCCGGCGGGCTTGGGTCCGCGGAAGCTGCGTTCGCGTTCGTCGGATTTGCGCGACAGAACGGCGGACGGGGCTTCGTCCACGGCTTCGATGCGCACGGTCATGAAGCGAAGAATGTCTTCGTTCAGGCCGAGTTTGCGCTCCATCTCATTGACGAAGGCCGGTTTGGCATCGAGCGCGAGGAGCATGTAGTGGCCCTTGCGGTTCTTTTTGATGCGGTAAGCGAGACCGCGCAGGCCCCAATATTCGCGCTTCTTGACGGCTCCGCCTTCGGCTTCCAACTCGGCGCCGATCTCGTCGGCTACGGTTTCAACCTGTTGCTGCGTGACGTCGTTCCGCGCGATGAGCACGGTTTCATATAGCGGCATGTATGGATCCCCCTCTGGCTTGTCTCCGCCCTGAACCTGGTTCGGGTCCCATTCCGGGATGGAATGTGGGCATAGCCGGGTGCGATGCCGTCGCGCCCAGCAGGGAAGCGCGGGCTTTTAGCAGGGTTTGCCGGGTATGCAACCGATTTGATGGTTAACGGCATCGTCACCGGGCGGCAACACGATCTTCACGGGTTCGCGATCACCCCGCTTACAGCATGGCGCGACAAGACGGCTGACCCGCGAACGGCGCCCAGCCCAGGGCGACTGGGATCGTGGAAGCCATGATCCGGGATTTGAACTTGATGTGCCATTTTTCCGTGACGCGAGCATTCGCGACCGGAGCCCTCGCGGCGTTTCTCGCGGCCGGTCCGGCTTTCGCCGCGTCGCCGCGATTTGCCGAGAATGACGACTCCGCTCCGGCAAGTTCCACCGAGTTGCCGTTCGGTTCCACCGCGCCGATCCCTCCGAGTGCGCTGAGGCCCCAACCGGCGCCTGTGCCGCCGATGCCTGCACCGGTCGCCGCGCCTGCCGGGTCGACAACTCCCGCGCCAATCCCCACGCCTGCGCGGTCACCTGTCCCAACTCAGGCGCCGGTTTTGCCGCCAAACCCGGCCGCTGTGCCTCTGCCTCCCGCGGCAGCGGCGCAAACCCCGGCCGCTGTGCCTCCGCCTCCCGCGGCAGTGGCGCCAACCCCGGCCGCAATTTTCGAGCCGCCGCCGCATGTGATCCTGACGTTCCGCGGCTCGAACACGATCGGGGAAGCGCTGGCGCCGCGCCTGGCGCAGGCTTTTCTGGCGTTCAACGGCGATGCCGACGTTTCGATCGTGCCTTCCAAGACCGATCCCGGCGACGTGACAGTCGTCGGCACCCGCGGCGGAAAGAAGGAGGCGCTTGTCATCTCGGCCCATGGCTCGGCCTTCGCCGCCACGGGGTTGCTGGCGCACTCGCCGGAAACGCCGACTGAAATTGGCATGACGTCCCGCCGGATGACGCCGGCCGAGCGGCAGTCGCTGGCCGCGAAGGGTGACATGTATGGTCCGATGAGCGAGCACGTTCTGGCGCTTGACGGCGTCGCCGTGATCGTCAACAGGGCTAACCCGACCGGCACGCTGTCCGTGCGGCAGCTCAAGGATATTTTCGCCGGCGCGATCACCGATTGGGGCGATAGCCGGGTGGGCGGGATAGCTGGTCCGGTGCATGTCTACCGGCGCGACGAAAACTCCGGGACGTTCGACACCTTTGCCACGCTGGTGATGCACGGCGCGACGATACGCGCGGATGCACGGCAGTTCGACGACAGCGATGCGTTGTCCGCGGCGGTGGCCAAGGACCCGACGGCCATCGGTTTCATCGGTCTTCCGTACGTCGGGTCGAACAAGGCATTGGCGGTATCGGAGGTCGGCACGGCTGCGATACCGCCGAACCGTCTCACCATCGCAACCGAGGACTATGCTCTGGCTCGGCGCCTTTTCCTCTACACCACGCAGACCAACGGCAATCCCGACATTCGTCGTTTCCTGGAGTTCGCACTGTCTGACGCCGGACAGCAACTCGTCGAACAGGTCGGTTTCATTCCGTTATCGTTGCGGGCAGAGCCTGTCGCGATCGCCCCGGGCCTGTCACCTGAATACGCGGCCCTGACCCGGCGTGCCGAGCGGCTGAGCACGGACTTCCGTTTCCAGTTTGGCGCCACGGATCTCGACAATCGCGCGATCAGGGATACGAGCCGTTTGGCTAACTATCTCGCGGCCAACAAGATACTTCCCCGTCGTCTGCTGCTGATCGGCTACGACGATGAGGCCGGCCCGACGACGGCGGCCCGGCTTGGATCGGAAAATCGGGCGAAAGCGGTTGCGGTGGCCCTGCGGCAGGAGGGGATCGTGGTCGGTCAGGCAGTCGGACTCGGTTCGATCCAGCCGGTCGCCGATAACAGCAACGATGCCGGGCGCGACAGGAACCGCCGAGTGGAGGTTTACGTGTTGCCGCAATGATCGGTGCCTGTTCATTGCGGATAATCAAGAACCGTCGGTCACCGCATATTTTGTCTCCGTAACCCAAGGGGCGAGCGCCGCCCGCTAACTGTTCGAGGAAAGCAAAATGAACATCATGCTTCGACTGGCGGTTGTTGCCGCGGTCTCCGGCTTCGCTTTCACGTCTCCCGGCAGGGCGGCCGAGGTTCCGGGGCTGGCGCCGACTACCCCGGAGGAGCAGCCGCACCTGCTCCTGACGCTCCGCGGTTCGAACACGGTTGGTGACTCGCTGGCACCGCGTCTGGCACAGGCCTTCCTTATTTCGAACGATGATAGCGATGTTTCGATCGTGCGTTCGAAAACGGATCCTGAAGACGCAATGATCGTCGGCACCCGCAACGGGAGAAAAGAGGCAATTTTCGTCTCCGCCCATGGATCGGCCTTCGCCGCCAAGGGGCTGCTGGCGCACTCGCCGGAGACACCGACCGACATCGGCATGACCTCACGCCGCATGACGGAGGCCGAACGGCAGTCGCTCGCGGCCAAGGGCGACATGTACGGCACGGCGAGCGAGCATATTCTGGCGCTTGATGGTGTCGCGGTGATTGTCAACAGTGCCAATCCGATCGGCACACTTTCCGTCCAGCAGATCAAGGATCTGTTTGCAGGCACGATCACCGATTGGGGTGACAAACAGGTGGGCGGGACTGCCGGTCCGGTTCATCTTTACCGGCGAGACGACAATTCCGGCACCTTCGACACTTTCTCCTCACTGGTGATGCATGGTGCGAAGATTAAGCCGGATGCGCAGCAATTCGACGACAGCGATGCATTGTCGGCCGCGGTGGCCCAGGATCCAACGGGCATCGGTTTCATAGGCCTTCCCTATGTCGGGTCAAACAAGGCGCTTGCGGTGTCGGATGTTGGCACGGACGCGATCCGTCCGAACCGGCTGACCATCGCGACCGAGGACTATGCCCTGGCGCGGCGGTTATTCCTCTACACCACATCGACCAACAGCAATCCCGACATCCAGCGCTTCGTTGAGTTCGCGCTGTCCGACGCGGGACAAAAGCTGGTCGAACAGGTGGGTTTCATTCCTTTGTCGTTGCGGTCGGAGACTGCTGCTGCCAACGCCGGGTTGTCGCCGGAATATGTGGCTCTGACACGTCGTGCCGAACGGTTGAGCACGGACTTCCGGTTTCGGTTCGGGTCGTCGGATCTCGATAACCGCGCGTTGCGGGATATGGGCCGTCTCGCCGACTTTCTCTCGGCCAACAAGATTGCTTCCAGCCGTTTGTTGTTGATCGGCTTCGGTGACAACGTTGGTGCGCCTGAGGCGACCCGGCTCGTGTCTGAAACCCGAGCGAAAGCGGTGGCAACTGTGCTCCGGCAACGGGGGATCGTCGTCGGCAAAGCGGTTGGGCTCGGTTCGATCCAGCCGGTCGCGGACAACAGCACGGAGGCCGGGCGCGACAAGAACCGGCGGGTGGAGGTCTACTTGTTGCCGCAGTAACTGGTGGTGGTTGCTGGATACTGGTAATCCGAGCGGTGCGGGTCTTGTTGCCTGACCATGCCTTGCTGGACGTGTTTCCTCTTGGTCTCATACGCGGAATGTATCGGGACCAGGGGGATACGGCCGTGGCCGCTATTGTGGGCGAGGGCGAGCATCGCTATTCGCCCGACGGGACGTTGCTGTATTCGTGGGGCGAGTCGGGGACGTTCGATATCGTGCACAACATCACCCGCGACGGCGATGGCGGGGTCTAGACCACGATCGGGTCAACTTGACCCAATCGTGCTTTATCATACCAACCGCCCCAATGATTGACGCATCGGTCTTCCACCCGCGCCCTGCCGGCGAATGTCGGTATCCACGATTTTCGCTGCGCGGAGCTTGAAAAGTCGTGGATACCGGCATCCGCCGGCAGGACGATATGGGTCGGGCCACGAGTCAAGGTTTCGGGCGGTTGGCATAAGTTTTTGTTTGATCGCGTGATTCACGCCGCCGTCATTATCATACCAACCGCCCCAATCATTGACGCATCGGTCTTCCACCCGCGTCCTGCCGGCGAATGCCGGTATCCACGATTTTCGCTGCGCG
>CAIRCM010000073.1 GCA_903877125.1 uncultured Acetobacteraceae bacterium
CCACCACCCAGTAAAGCTTGCGGGAGTAGCTCAGTTGGTTTGAGCGCCGGCCTGTCACGCCGGAGGTCGCGGGTTCGAGCCCCGTCTCTCGCGCCACATCCCCAAGATGCGGCCTTCTCCAACACACCCAGTTGAATTGGCGGACGTGGTCCGTCGGCTCGGCGCGACGGCAGCCTAAAAATAGCTGCGAAACCGCCTTGACGGCACCGCCCCGCTGGCCTCAACGCCCCCACCTTGCTGCGGGAGTAGCTCAGTTGGTTAGAGCGCCGGCCTGTCACGCCGGAGGTCGCGGGTTCGAGCCCCGTCTCTCGCGCCAGCAGCAAATATCCACCCAGCCCCCTTGAAATCACGACGGTTCATGCCCCGGCCCCTATGGCGGTCGCGGCGGGATGGGGGTATATCCGGCGCGACCGACGCCCGACGAACAAGGATGAGTAGAACCGCGATGCAGCCTGTCCTCTACGGCTACCTACCCATCCTCGTGTTTTTGGTCATTGCTGGCGGCATCGCCTGCGCGATGGTCGGCGGTTCGCTGATCCTGGCGCGCCAGAAACCGTATCCGGAAAAATTGTCCGCCTACGAATGCGGGTTCGAAGCCTTCGACGACGCGCGCCGGCGTTTCGACGTCCGCTACTACCTCGTCGCCATTCTTTTCATCATTTTCGACCTCGAAGTCGCGTTCCTGTTCCCCTGGGCCGTGGCCCTGAAGCGAATCGGCACGTTCGGCTTCTGGTCGATGATCGCCTTCCTGAGCGTGCTCACCGTCGGCTTTGTCTACGAGTGGTGCAAAGGCGCCTTGGACTGGGAGTAATCAGCGCATGAGCACGACCCAAATGGGAAACAGCCTTGCCTGGAACGGCACAGCGCTGCCGCCCGGTCCCGAACAGGACGCGGTCCTGAAGGGCATCACCGGGGAGATCGAGAACAAGGGCTTCATCGTCGCCAACCTGGACAAGGTGGTGAACTGGGCTCGCACCGGCAGCCTCTGGCCGATGACCTTCGGGCTCGCTTGCTGCGCGGTGGAGATGATCCACGCCTATATGCCCCGGTATGACTTGGATCGCCTGGGGATCATCCCGCGCGCCTCACCCCGGCAGTCCGACGTGATGATCGTCGCGGGCACGCTGACCAACAAGATGGCCCCGGCGCTTCGGAAGGTTTACGACCAGATGCCGGAACCGCGCTGGGTGATCAGCATGGGCAGTTGTGCCAATGGCGGTGGCTACTACCATTATTCCTACTCGGTGGTGCGCGGCTGCGATCGCGTCGTGCCAGTAGATATCTACGTGCCCGGGTGTCCGCCGACCGCCGAAGCGCTGGTGTATGGAATCATGCAGCTCCAGAAAAAAATTCGCCGCACGGGGACGATCCTCCGTGGCTGAGGAAACCCCCCCGGCCGAGGCCGCGCCGCCCCCACCCCCCACGCCGGAAGAACGGTTCGCGTCCGATGTCGCGACGTTGCCCGGCGTGACAGCGACTCGATGGCAGCATGGCGAGCTGACGGTCCATGCGGATCGCGACGCGATCGTGCCGCTGTGCACCGCCCTGCGCGACGACAGGCGATTCGCGTTCGAACAACTGATGGACCTCTGCGGCGTCGACTGGCCGGAACGCGCCGAACGGTTCGACGTTGTGTACAATCTGCTCTCCGTGTCGCTGAACCAGCGTATCCGCGTGGTGGTGACGACCGACGAAACCAAGCCCGTGCCATCCGTCATGGATGTCTGGCCGGCCGCGACGTGGTGGGAACGCGAAGCCTGGGATCTGTTCGGGATCATCTTCTCTGGCCAGCCCGACCTGCGCCGCATCCTGACCGATTATGGGTTCGAGGGGCATCCGCTGCGCAAGGATTTCCCGCTGACCGGCTATGTCGAGCTGCGCTACGACGAGGACCGCAAGGCCGTGGTCTACGAGCCGGTGAAGCTGACGCAGGATTTCCGCAGCTTCGATTTCCTCTCCCCCTGGGAAGCGCTGACAACCCTGCCGGGCGATGAGAAAGTGTTCACGGAGCGGGCGAAGTCATGAGCGAAGTCCTCCCCACGACCCGTCAGGTCGAGATCGACAGCCACTCGATCAATTTCGGCCCGCAGCATCCCGCCGCGCATGGCGTGCTGCGCCTGATCCTGGAGCTGGACGGTGAAATCGTCGAGCGTGCCGATCCGCATATCGGTCTGCTGCATCGCGGCACCGAAAAGCTGATCGAGTACAAGACTTATATGCAGGCGGTGCCGTATTTCGACCGCCTCGATTACGTCTCCCCGATGTGCGAGGAACACGCCTTTGCCCTCGCGGTCGAGAAGCTGCTGGGCATTCAGGCGCCGGAACGGGCGCAGTGGATCCGGGTGCTGTTCGCCGAGATCACGCGCGTTTTGAACCATCTTCTCAATCTCACCACCTATGCGCTGGACGTCGGGGCGATTACCCCGGCGTTGTGGGGCTTTGAGGAACGCGAGAAACTCATGGAATTCCATGAGGCCGCTTCCGGCGCCCGCTTGCACGCGAACTACTTCCGGCCGGGCGGCGTGTCCAAGGACCTGCCGGCGGGGCTGACGGACAAGATCGCGGCATGGTCAGAGACTTTCCCAAAATTCCTCGAAGACCTCGAGCAACTGCTGACCGGCAACCGTATCTGGCGGCAGCGGACGGTGGATATCGGGGTGTTCTCGGCCGAACAGGCGTTGGCCTGGGGCTTTTCGGGGCCGCCGCTGCGGGCGTCAGGCGTGCCGTGGGATCTGCGGCGTTCGCAGCCCTACGATAAATACGCGGAGGTCGATTTCCAGGTGCCCGTAGGCCGCAATGGCGACTGCTTCGACCGCTATTTGGTCCGGCTGGCGGAAACCCGCGAATCCGTGAAAATCATCAAGCAGTGCCTGGCGAAGATGAAGCCTGGCCCGATCAAGGTGCAGGACCGGAAATTCACCCCGCCGACCCGCGGCGAGATGAAGCGGTCGATGGAAGCCCTGATCCATCACTTCAAACTCTACACCGAGGGGTATCACGTGCCCGAAGGCACGACCTATACGGCGGTGGAAAGTCCCAAGGGCGAATTCGGCGTCTATCTTGTCTCCGACGGCACCAACAAGCCGTACCGGTGCAAGATACGCTCGACCGGATTCGCGTTTTTGCAGGCCGTGGATGTCATGGCCAAGCGGCACATGCTGGCCGACGTCTGCGCGATCATCGGATCGTTGGACGTCGTGTTCGGCGAGATCGACAGGTAGACCATGGCAGCTTCTTCCACAGTCGAGCAGCCCACGGAATTCGCCTTCGACGCGCAGTCGGAAGCGGAGCTCGCTACGCTGATTGCGCGCTATCCCGCCGGCAAGCAGGCGAGTGCGGTTATTCCCGGCCTTTATGTCGTGCAGCATCAGATGAAGCGCGCGACCGGCAGTGCCTGGGTTCCGGTCAAGGGCATGGACGCGCTCGCCGAAAAGCTCGGCATGGCGCCGATCCGCGTCTACGAGGTCGCGACGTTCTATTACATGTTCAACATGGCGGCGATCGGCAAATATCATTTGCAGGTCTGCACCACCACGCCGTGCTGGCTGCGCGGATCGGATGAGATCGTCGAAGCCTGCCGCAAGGAAACCGGCATCAAGGGTTGGAAGGAAACCTCCGCCGACGGCATGTTCACCATGACCGAGGTCGAGTGTGTCGGCGCCTGCGTCAACGCGCCGGTCCTACAGGTCGACGACGACTTCTACGAGGATCTGAACGGCGAACGGACCACCGCCCTTCTGGCCGCGCTGCGCCGGGGGGAGAAGCCGCCGCGGGGATCGACGATCGGGCGGCAGAACGCCGCGCCCGAGGGCGGCTCCCCCACCTTGCAATTCGCGCCGGAGGCTTGAGCGATGCTGCAAGACAAAGACCGCATCTTTACCAATCTGTTCGGCATCCACGATCCCCTGCTCAAGGGCGCGCGGTCGCGCGGCGATTGGGATGGCACTGCGGCGATCCTGGCACGCGGGCGCGATGCCATCATCGATGAGATGAAAAAATCCGGCCTGCGTGGCCGCGGCGGCGCGGGGTTCCCGACCGGCCTGAAGTGGTCCTTCATGCCGAAGGAATCGAAACTGCCGGGCTATCTGGTGGTGAACGCCGACGAATCCGAACCCGGCACCTGCAAGGATCGCGACATCCTGCGTCACGACCCGCACAAGCTGGTCGAAGGTTGCCTCATCGCCGGTTTCGCGATGGGAGCCCGAGCGGCTTATATTTATGTGCGCGGGGAATTTTATAACGAAGGGCGGATGCTTCAGGCTGCGGTCGATGAAGCCTACGAAGCTGGCCTGATCGGCAAGAATGCCTGCGGGTCGGGTTACGACTACGACGTCTACGTCCATCGCGGCGCCGGGGCCTATATCTGCGGTGAGGAAACCGC
The DNA here is from genome assembly GCA_903877125.1 of uncultured Acetobacteraceae bacterium. Lineage (GTDB taxonomy): Bacteria > Pseudomonadota > Alphaproteobacteria > Acetobacterales > Acetobacteraceae > Rhodopila. The sequence continues at coordinate 4,382 of CAIRCM010000073.1, forward strand.
GCTGATCGAAAGCCTCGAAGGCAAGAAGGGCATGCCGCGGATGAAGCCGCCGTTCCCGGCCGGCGTCGGGCTGTACGGTTGCCCCTCCACGGTGAACAACGTCGAATCCATCGCCGTAGCCCCGACC
>CAIRCM010000074.1 GCA_903877125.1 uncultured Acetobacteraceae bacterium
CGTAACCGCCGGTCGCCAGCACCACGGTCTGGGCGCGGAATCGTTGCAGCGTGCCGTCTTCCAGGTTCCAGGCCATCACGCCGCGGCAGGCACCGTCGTCTTCCATGATCAGGTCGAGCGCGAAATACTCGAAGAAGAACTCCGCATCGTGCTTCAGGCTCTGCTGATACAGCGTGTGCAGGATGGCATGGCCGGTGCGGTCGGCGGCGGCGCAGGCACGCATCGCCGGTTCCTTGCCATACTCGGTCATGTGCCCGCCGAACGGCCGCTGATAGATCTTGCCATCCTCGGTGCGGCTGAACGGCACGCCGTAATGTTCCAACTCGTAAACCGCGGGGATCGCCTCGCGGCACATATATTCGATCGCGTCCTGGTCGCCGAGCCAGTCGGACCCTTTGACGGTGTCGTACATGTGCCAGCGCCAGTCGTCGGCACCCATGTTGCCAAGCGCCGCGCCGACGCCGCCTTGGGCCGCCACCGTGTGGCTGCGCGTCGGGAAGACCTTGGTGATGCAGGCGGTTTTCAACCCCGCCGCGCCCATGCCGAAGGTCGCCCGCAAGCCGGACCCGCCGGCGCCCACGACCACCACGTCATAGGTGTGGTCGACAATGTTGTACGCGCCGTAAGACGGTTTGGAGATCGCATTCATGATTAAATCTTTCCTCCGCGCGTCACGCGCCGCCAAGCTTCAGGACGGAGACGATACAGGCCAGCGCCAGCAGGAAGCAGGCCGCCTTGATTGCCAGGATGGCGGTCAGTTTCGTCCCGTGGCCCTTCACATAGTCCTCGATCACCACCTGCAGGCCGAGTTGCAGATGATGGAACGTCGCGACGATCAGCGCCAGCATCATAACCAGCGCAACCGGGCTGGCGAGCCAGGCGACGACCCCCGCCTGATCGGCCCCCTTCAACCGGATCACCGTCCAGATGAACCACAATGTCAGCGGCACGAGGGCCACCGCGGTCAGCCGCTGTGCCCACCAATGCGCCGCACCCGCGCGTGCCGACCCCAGTCCGCGCGCCCGACCCAGCGGCGAGCGCAGCATGTCCACGTGTGGCGCGCCTTGAGAATTTGCCATGGTGTTGTCCCCTAACCCGCCGTCAGGCCAACGATCCAGGCCCCCACGGTCAGCACGATGGTGGCGATGATGACGAGCTTGGCCGAGTGGTCGTACTCAGCCTTCTCGAACCCGCGGCCGCTATCCATCCACAGATGACGCACCCCGCTGCACAGATGGTAGATCAGTGCCACGGACCAGCCGAACAGCAGCAGCTTGCCCACGATCGAGCCCATGAACCATTGCGCCGTTTCGAACGAAGCCGGGGACCGCGCCGCCGCGACCAGCCACCATGTCATCAGCAGCGTCCCCACGCCCAGCGCGCAGCCCGACGCGCGATGCAGGATCGACAGCGCCATGCTGATCGGCCAGCGGTGAACCTGAAGATGCGGGGACAAGGGTCGGTGGACCAGCTTGCCGTCCGTGTTGCGCGCTACCATCAGCGCATCGCGTACGTCCCTCACGGATCGCTCCTGAACTCTACGGGCGACATTTAGGAGTCGCCGTGGAGGCGTTGATTACCGTGGCCTCCGAAACCGGTCAACGAGAGGGGGTGGCGGTCTTGCCCCGCGATTGCCGAAATGCCGCCATACTTAAACCTGCGTCAGCAGCCGGTCGATCTCCGCCCGCGCCTTGCCGATCGCGGCCGCCGCGACCTCGGCCCCGCGCGTCACCCCCTCCAGCGCGACGATCGACAGCGACCGTATCCCGACCGTCTCCAGCACCGTCCGCACATACCCGGTCAGAAAATCCGGCTGCGCCGGCGTTCCGGTCGGCGAAGGTCCGGTAAACCAGCCGCCCGAGGCCACCACCAGATACGCCGGACGATCGCGCAACAACCCGACCTTCCCCTCCGGCGTGCTGCGAAAGGTCCGGTTGATCCGCACGATCTGATCGATCCAGGCCTTCAAAACCGCGGGCACCCCGAAATTGTTCATCGGCGTGGCGATCACCAGCACGTCCGCCGCCTCCAGCTCCCGGATCAGCGCTTCCGACACCGCCAGCGCCGGCGGCACCGCCTCGGTAACCGGCGCCAGAATGGCCGCGCTGAACCCGGCATCGACCATGGGCGGCGGATCCTCCGCCAAATCGCGCGCCAGAACTGCACCCCCCAGCCCCGCCACCAGTTCGTCGCCCACGCGCCGGCTGAACGACATCGCGCCGCGCGGACTGCAAGTCAGATACAAAACATTCGGCATTCCGATCGCTCCGGATGGTTCAAAAAGCGTGGCGCGCCATGGCGCGGTGGCAGCGAGGGCTGAGCCCGCTGTCGATAATCCGATCAAAACACCGCCATTGGCCTATACGCGAGGGCCAAAACCGGCCATAGCGACTAAGCCATGATCCCGATCGCCCTCGACCCGGCCGATACCGACGCCCTGTACAAGCAGATCGCCGACCGCGTGCGCGCCGCCGTGATCGCCGGCACCCTCGCGCCCGGGACCCGCCTGCCCAGCAGCCGCACCCTCTCCGCGCAACTCGGCGTCGCTCGGGGCACCGTCGATGCAGCCTATGCCATCCTGTCCGGCGAGGGCGCCGTCGAAACCCGCGGCGCCAGCGGCACCATCGTCTCCCGCCAACTCGGCGCCCGTCCGGCCGCCCCGGCCCAACGCACCCTGTTCGCCACCCCCGACACCGCCGCCGCGCCGCCAAGCCCCCAGCCCTTCCGCATGGGCCTCCCCGCGCTCGATGCGTTCCCGCGCAAGCTTTGGTCCGGCCTGATCGTCCGAGCGTCGCGGGCACTCCAGACCAATGACCTGATCTACCCCGATCCGGCGGGATACCTGCCCCTCCGCCACGCCATCGCCGCATACCTCCGCCTCTCCCGCGGCATCGACTGCCGCCCCGAACAGGTGCTGATCACCGCCGGCTTCCAGGGCGCGTTGACGCTGGTGCGCCACGCCCTCCTGCGCCAGGGGGATGCCGTCTGGGTCGAGGATCCCGGCTACCTCCAAGCCCGTCAGGCGCTGGAAACCGGCGGCGCCAAGCTGGTGCCGGTCCGTGTCGACAGCGAAGGCATCCGCGTCGCCGCCGGCATCGCCGCCGCCCCCCGCGCCAAACTCGCGCTCGTCACCCCCACCCATCAGTGCCCCCTCGGCGTGGCGCTCACCTTGCCACGCCGCCTCGCGCTGCTCGCCTGGGCCGCCGAGGCCAATGCCTGGGTCCTGGAGGACGATTACGACAGCGAATTCCGCTACGCCGGTCACAAATTGCCCGCCCTGAAAAGCCTCGATCACGCCGATCGGGTGCTGTTCGCCGGCAGCTTCAGCAAAGTGCTGCATCCCGCGCTCCGCCTGGGCTACCTCATCGTCCCGGCCGAACTGTCCGACACCTTCCAGCGCGCCAGCCGCCTGGCAACCGCCGGCCTCCCCCTCCTCGACCAACAGGTCGCGGCCACCTTCCTGGCCCGCGGGCACTTCGCCCGCCACATCCGCCGCATGCGCGCCCTCTACGCCGAACGCCGAAAAGCCCTTGCCACCGCCCTGACGACAATCTTCGGCGAAAAGGCAACCATCGAGCCGACCGCCGGCGGCATGCATTTGCTCGTCCGGTTTCCCGACGCCGCCAATGACGGGGTGCTGGTCCGCAAAGCGCTGAAGGCCGGCCTGGCCCCAACGGCGCTGTCCAGCCTGACCATGGCGCATGATTGCGGCCAGGGTCTGCTGCTGAATTTCGCCAACCTTCCAGCCGAAGCAACCGAGGACACCGTGCGGCGCCTCGCCGGCGCGATCGCCTGACATGTGCGGCCGCTACGCCACCACCCTCCCCGCCGACGCGCTGGCGGCGCTGTTCAAACTCGCCGGCCCGCTCCCGAATTTCGCCCCTACCTGGAACATGGCCCCCACCCGTTCGGCGCCCGTCGTGCGGGTCCACCCGGAACGCGGGAACGGCGCCTCGACCTGCTCCGCTGGGGCCTGGTCCCGCACTGGATCAAGGACCTCAAGGAAACCCGCCAACCGATCAACGCCCGGTCGGAAACCATCGCCGCCACCCCGATGTTTCGCGACGCCTATGCGAGACGCCGTTGCCTGGTTCCCGCCGACGCCTTCTACGAATGGCAGGTCCTGGCCACCGGTAAACAGCCCCATGCCATCGCTCGGCAAGACGGTGCGCCGCTCGTCTTCGGCGGCCTGTGGGAGGGTTGGCGCGCACCGGACCGCAGTGTGATCCGCAGCTTCACCATCGTCACCACCAGCGCCTGCCCCACGCTGCGCCCGCTGCACGAACGCATGCCTGTCGTACTCGAACCCAAGGACTGGCCGCTATGGCTGGGCGAGGAAACCGGAGACCTGTCGCCTTTGTTGCGCCCCTCCACCGCCGGCTTCCGCACCTGGAAAGTCGGCACCGACGTCAACAATGTGCGAAACGACTCACCGGACCTGCTCGCTCCCGTGTAGAGAATAAGCGCCGCGGCGCCATCGCCGCATCCCACGAAACGGAGGGCAGGCATCGTGACCGTATATGGTATCGCTTTGATCGCCGTCGCGACCATGTTCGGGCTGGGCGCGACAGCCGGCAAGACCTTCGCGGGCGGCCCTTTCGACGGCACCTATGTCGGTCGGCAGACCGAGGTTAAAAACGACAATTCCGGCCATTGCAACATCCGAAACCGAACCGACGCACAAGTTACCGTCTCGAACGGCGTCGTTACCTATATGTGGGAAACCCCGTTCGCCGCGACGGTAAACGCGGATGGCATATTTCGGGCGGATCGGGCAGCGCTATCGAGGCACAATGCCTTACCTCAATCGATGGTCGGGCGGATCGAGGGGGCGACGATGACGGTGGATATCGGCAACAACAACTGTATGGCGCACTCGACGTTGACGAAGCGATAGCCGTCGGCGAGGCAAACGGCCTTCTATCGTCGACGCAACGACCAAATCCCCTGCACCGTCGCGGGCACCACAAGCAGCAGTACCAGCAGCGTCACCGCCAGGGCCGACGCCATCGGCCAGTCGCGGTTGGCGAAGAATTCGCTCCACAACACCCGTCCCACGAGCTGCGCCCCCGGCCCGCCCAGCAACTCGGGGATCACGTATTCGCCGACGGCGGGAATGAACACCAGCACGCAGCCCGCCGCCACCCCCGGCATCGACAGAGGCAACGTCACGCGCACGAACCGAAGCCACGGTGGCGCGCCCAGATCGGCCGCGGCCTCCCCCAAGGCCGGATCAAGCCGTGACAGACTGGCGTACAGCGGCAGCACCATGAACGGCAGATACGTGTAAACCATGCCCAGGTACAGCGCCGCATCGGTGTACAGCAGACGCACCGGTCCGCCCGCGAGCCACGACAGCGCGCCGGCCAGCCAGCCGCCATCCGCCAAAATACCGATCCACGCGTTGACCCGCATCAGGAACCCAGTCCAGAACGGCAACATAATCGCCAACAACAACGGATCCCGCCACCGCTCCGGCGCCCGAGCGATCGCCAACGCCGCCGGATACCCCAGCAGCAGACAGCACAGGGTGGAAATCCCGGCCACCCGAAGACTCAGCAGGAAAGAAACCCGGTAAAACGGATCGGTCCAAACGGTCCGCAACGAATCGAGCGAAAACCCCAGCGTGAACGGCGGTACCCCGTCCGCCGCCTCCCCCAGCGATATCGCCGCGACGATCGCCAGCGGCGCCACCAGCAGCACCAGCAACCAGCACCAGACCGGAAGCAATACCGAAACCCGGTTCATGACGGCAACAACACCCCGGCCTCCGGCGCCCAGGACACCGTCGCCGCCGACCCGATCGGCCGCAACGCCGTCAAGCCGTCATGCAACGCCTGTGTCACCCGCACCACCGCCCCATTCGCCAACAGCACCGAATGAGTCAACGTCTCCCCGCCATACATCGAGGCCTGCAATACCCCGTTCAGCCGGTTCCCGCCTTCGCCTCCGTCCAACCGCAGCCGCTCCGGTCGCAGCGCCAGCAGCATCGCGCCCGGCGCCCCCCCGACCACCCGAACCGCACCAAGCCCCGGCAGTTCCGCCTGCCCGCCCGCCCCGACGACAACCGGCAAAATATTCGCCGCCCCCAGAAACTCAGCCGAGAACCTGCAATTCGGCCGCTCATAAACCGCCATTGGCGTGCCGACCTGCACCATCCGGCCATCCCGCATCACCCCGATGCGATCCGCCATCGTCAAAGCTTCCTGCTGGTCGTGCGTCACAAGGACAAAACTCGTGCCCAATTGGCGCCGCAGTCGCACCAGTTCCTCCCGCGTCTCGGCGCGCAACGCGCGATCCAAGGCCGACAACGGCTCATCCAGCAACAACAACGCCGGCCGAGGTGCCAGCCCACGCGCCAAGGCAACGCGCTGCTGCTGCCCGCCGGACAGTTGCTGCGGCCGCCGGTCCGCCATCCCCTCCAGCCGCACCAGCGCCAACATCTCCGCCACCCGCTGGCGCACCGCCGCCCGATCCATCCCCCGCAACCCGAACGCCACATTGGCCGCGACCGACATGTGCGGGAACAGCGCGTAGGATTGGAATACCGTGTTCACCGGCCGCCGGTGCGGGGGCATCGGTCCAATATCCACCCCACCCAGCACGATCCGCCCCGCGCTCGGCGGCACGAACCCGGCAATCGCGCGCAACAGCGTCGTCTTCCCCGAGCCCGATTCACCCAGCAGCACGAACAATTCGTCGTCGTCGATCGTCAGCGAAAAATCGTCCAGCGCCACCGTCGCGCCATGCCGGACGGTCAGCCCCTCGACACGCAGCAGCGCGCTCACGGGCCCGCCTTGAACCGCGCCCACATCCGGGTCCGAGCCCGTTCGGCACTTTGCGGCACCGGGCCGATGGTGAAGAACCCCGCGATCTGCTGGTCCGTCGGAAACACGTTGGTATCGGCCAGCAATTCCGGCTTGATCAACGCCCGCGCCGCCGGCACCGCGTTCGGATACCGCACGAAATTGGTGATCCCTGCCATCACCGCCGGCCGCAGCACGAAATCGATGAAGGCGAGCGCTTCCTCCTTGTGCGGCGCGTCGGCCGGAATGGCCAGCATATCGAACCCGACCTCCGTCCCTTCCTTCGGCGCGACATACCGAATTGTCACGCCCTTCGCCCGCGCCGCCGCCTGTATGACATCGCCGGAATAATCGATCGCCATACAGATCTGCCCCGTCGCCAACGCTTCCAGATTCCCCCCGCTGGCAAACGATCGAATAAACGGCCGCACCGCCATCAAGGTCTTCTCCACCGCCGCCAGATCGGCCGGATCGGTGCTGTTGGGGTCCTTGCCGAGGTATTTCAGCACCGAGGGGATCACGTCGATCGCCGAATCCATCATCGCGATGCCGCAGGGGGCCAGCAGTTTCGCGTTCTCCGGCTTGAAGAACAGGTCCCAGCTATCGAGCGGCGCGTTCGGGGCCAGTGCCCCGATGCGATCGGGGTTGATCCCCAGCCCGATCGTGCCGAACAGGTAAATGCCGCCATACCTGTTGCCGGGATCGGAGCTCTCCACCCGCCGCATCAGCCCCGCGTCGAGGTTCCCCCAGTTCGGCACCTTCGACCGGTCGATCGGCATCAACGCCCCCGCCCGGATCAGCCGCGAAAAGCTCGGCTCGTTGCTCGGCGTGACCACGTCGTAGCCGGAATGGCCGGCGAGCAACTTCGCCTCCAGCGTTTCGAGGCTGTCGAACACGTCGTAGCGGACTTCGATTCCGGTCTCGGCGGTGAAGCGCTTGAGCGCCTCTGGATCGATGTAGTCGGTCCAATTATAGACGTTGACGACCCGTTGAGCCTGGGCAGGCATCAGTCCAATCAGAAAGAGCAGCAGCAGAATGGACAAGGCGCGGCGCATGGGTCCCTCCAAAAGCGGAGACATGGTAGCCTTGCGGGATGCTGTCCTGGGAGTCCCCGTGACGTGATCGTCTGGCTGATCGCGGTCTATGCCTTCCTCTACGCGCCGATCGCATTCCTGGTCGCGCTGAGTTTCAACGACTCCCGGCTTGTTACATCCTGGGCGGGTTTTTCCACGCGATGGTATGTTGCACTGTGGAACGATCCGGCGATGATCGACGCGGCGCTGCTGTCGCTGCGGATCGCCACGGTATCCGCGACCATGGCAACGATCGTCGGTTCCGCCGCCGGCTATGCTCTGGCCCGCTTCGGCCGATTCCGCGGACGCGGGCTCTTCGAGGCGTTGCTGGCCGCCCCGCTGGTACTGCCGGAAGTCATCACCGGTCTGTCGCTGCTGCTGCTTTTCGTCGCGTTGGAGCAGACCATTGGCTGGCCCGCCGGCCGGGGCGCGGGGACCGTCACAATCGCGCATGCGTCGGTCTCCGTCGCCTACGTGACCGTCGTCATCCGCGCGCGTCTGGCCGAGGCCGGAACGGCGTTGGAAGACGCAGCCGCCGATCTTTATGCCCCCCCCTGGGCCGTTTTCGCTCGGATCACCGTGCCCCTGATGGCGCCGGCGCTGGTGTCCGGCTGGCTGCTGTCGTTTACCCTGTCAATGGACGACGTCGTGGTCGCCAGCTTCACCTCCGGCCCCGGTGCGTCCACCTTGCCGATGGTCGTGTTCTCCGCCACACGACTGGGCGTCACGCCCGAGATCTATGCGCTGGCGACCGTCATCGTGACGGTCGCCGCGTCGCTGCTGACCTTGGCCGGATGGCGGCGGCGGAGAGCTTTCCCGACGTGAGATCGAACAAGATGAACGTCGCGAGCCCGTCGTGGCGGCGCGGCGCTCATGGCCGGGGTGAGTGCACGATCATCCCGTTCAGCCCGGTGCTCGCGCGCAGTTCGGCGGCGGCACTCGCGGCGGCGGCGCGATCGGCATAGGGGCCAAGCAGCACCAGGGTGGAAGCACCGTGGGGGACGGTGTAGGCATTAAAGCCGCTCTGCCGCAGCCTTGCCTCCGCATCCGCGGCATGCGACGCGTCGAGGTACTCACCCAGTTGCAGGTAATAGGGGTCCGCCTGTCCCAGCACCGCGGGAGCGGGCAACATTGCGCCACCCCCCGCCAGGAACGCACGACGCGTGAGTCGGCCGGCTTGCGGCATGATGTTCTTTCTCGCCTTCATGTCAGCCCTGTGCGAAACGGCGTGCCACAGCGTCAACATGGTGCGGATTTGCGGCACGCGCACCCGCCCCAGCCCCCGCCCCGAAAGCGGACCAGCCCCGCGCGTAACACCCCTGTCATTCCGGTTGCCCCCGCCCCCCCCTTTCGCTAGGTTCCCGCGCCGCTTTAACGGGAACCCACAATGTCGCTCACGTCCGAACGCCTCGATCGTATCCAACCGAGCCTGACCATCGCCATTTCGACGGTCGCCCGGAAAATGATCGCGGACGGCAAAAACGTGATCTCCCTGTCCCAGGGCGAACCCGATTTCGATACGCCCCGCAATATCAAGGACGCCGCGATCCGCGCAATCGAATCCGGCCAGACCAAATACACCGACGTCTCCGGCACCCCGGCCCTGCGCAAGGCCGCGGCCGAAAAGCTTCACCGCGACTCCGGCCTCGACTACAAGCCCGAGGAAGTCATCATCTCCACCGGCGCCAAGCAGGTGCTGTTCAATGCCATGCTCGCCACCATCGGCGCGGGCGACGAAGTCATCATCCCCAGCCCCTGCTGGGTCACCTACCCCGATATCGTCACCCTCGCCGACGCCAAGCCGGTGCTCGTCCCCTGCCCGCAGAACAACGGTTTCAAGCTGCGCGCCGAGGATCTCGAAGCCGCGATCACGCCCAAGACCCGCTGGTTCATGCTCAACAACCCCTGCAACCCCACCGGCGCCGCCTACACCGCCGAGGAACTGCGCCCGATCTGCGACGTTCTGATGCGCCATCCGCATGTCTGGGTGCTGACCGACGATATCTACGATGGCCTCGTTTATGACGGTTTCAAAGCCGGCACGATCGTCGCGGTCGAACCCCGCCTGCGCGACCGCACCCTGACCGTGCACGGCGTATCGAAGTCCTATGCCATGACCGGCTGGCGTATCGGCATCGGTGCCGGCCCCGTCCCCCTGATCAAGGCGATGGACAAGTTGCAGTCGCAGTCGACCTCCAACCCCAGCTCCATCGCCATGGCCGCCGCCGCGGAAGCCTTCGCCGGCCCGCAGGACACGGTGGAAGCCATGCGCAAAGTGTTCGAGGAACGGCGCAACCTCGTCGTCGGCATGCTCAACAAGGCCAAGGGCATCCACTGCTCCACCCCCGACGGCGCCTTCTACGTCTATCCCTCGGTCCAGGGCTGCCTCGGCAAAACCACCAAGGGCGGCACTTTGCTGAAGGACGACGAAGCCTTCGCGCTGGCCCTGCTGGCCGAGGAAGGTGTCGCCACCGTCCACGGCGCGGCGTTCTGCTTCCCCGGCTACATTCGGATCAGCTACGCCAATTCCAACGCGGAACTGACGGAAGCCATGACCCGCATCCAGCGCTTCTGCGAAGGGTTGCATTGACACGCGGGGTGTAGACGCCGCGCCGGTGGATGCCGTTGGCAATCCTGGGCGAGGAACTGGCTGAGGCGGCGAAGGCAGGTGGGGTTAATACGAACCAGCCGTGACGTTGACCATAGCCCGGCCCACCTCGTCATCCCGGCGAATGCCGGGACCCACGACTTCCCGCGCGAAATCAGAGGCGTGGATCGCCCTGGTTCCGCGCGTCCGCCGCCGCGACATAGCCGAGGATCGTAGCGGCCCACCTCGTCATCCCGGCGAATGCCGGGACCCACGACTTCCCGCGCGAAATCAGAGGCGTGGGTCGCCCTGGTTCCGCGCGTCCGCCGCCGCGACATAGCCGAGGATCGTAGCGGGCGGCAGGGTCAGATCGCGTGTCAGTGGTCCTTCTGGGCGAACTTTTCGCCGGTTGCGACACAGTATTTCGTATAAACAAAATAATTGACCCGACGGCTTTTTCCCCTACAAAAAAGGCCTGCTGGTAACATGGGACGAGCCGAAGCGCCTCGCCAACCTCGCGAAACATGGCTTGGACTTCGCCGCGATCACGCCCGCGTTTTTTGAACATGCCCGTGCCGCCCCCTTCGATCGAGGGCCGCGTGAAATGCGTCGGCACCATGCAAGGGGCGCTGTTCGTGGTTGTAATTGCCGCCCCGCTTAGCACCGAGGCCATTTCGATGATCAGCCCGCGCCGCGCCAGCCGAAACGAAAAGAGAACGCCGAATGCCTAAAGTAAAAGCATTCGAGCCTGGGCATGGATACACCCAACAGGACTGGGATGCCGTTGACAACCCACCCCTCACCGATGCCGAGATCGCATCGATGCGTCCCTTCGCCGAGGCCCACCCCGAACTGGCGGCTTCCATCAAGCGGGGTCGCGGCAAGCAAAAAGCACCCACGAAGGAACTCACCGCGATCCGTCTGGACCGCGCCACGCTGGACGCTTTCCGGGCAACAGGGCGTGGCTGGCAAGGCCGTATGGGTACGATCCTGAAGAAAGCGGCGGCGAATCTTCGGTGATCGCACTTTGTCCGAGCGGGTGGCCAGATTGACGACCGCGTCGGATCATACGGCGGGCGCGGTGATAGCCCCGAAGCAAACGAAGCCCGCGCATCACCCGTCTTGGCTTGGGTCACCCTGGTTCCGCGCATCCGCGACCGCCGTCAGCACCTGCTGGACAATCGCGTGATCCTGCCAGACCGCCGCCAGCGCCGCCAGTTCGGCAAGCAAGGCATCGGCGAGAGGCGGATCGCCCTCCACCGCAACGTCGAGACAGGTCTTGCCCAGGCCCATGGCCAGTTGCTCGCGCACGGCTTCATCGTCGGGCCAGGCGGCGGCGAGGGCTCGGAGGTCTCGCAACAACGCATCGCGCCGCCCGGTGTCGCCCCCAACCTTGCCCACACTGGCGTGCACCTCCGGTAGCCGATACAAAACGACACTGGCGAGTCCCATCGTCAGCCGAGGGGGACACAGTGTTCGAACAGACGTTCAAAAACATCGACGACGTTCTGTGGAAGGAAGCCGGCTGCACGACCGAGCTCGACTACACCGAGCAGACCTCGTGGATCCTGTACCTGAAATATCTGGACGACCTGGAACAAAGCCGGGCGATGGAGGCCGAGCTTGTCGGCAAGCCCTACAGCTTCATCATCGACGACGCGCACCGATGGGCGAAATGGGCGGCGCCGAAGAAGCCGGACGGGTCCTTCGATCACGACAACGCCCTGACCGGCGACGACCTGATCGA
>CAIRCM010000075.1 GCA_903877125.1 uncultured Acetobacteraceae bacterium
CATCGAGCCGCCCGAAGTCGCACCGGCACCAATCACGGTGTGAATCTCGTCGATGAACAGGATCGCGTCGTCCTGCTCGTCGAGCTCGGTGAGCACGGCCTTGATCCGCTCTTCAAAATCACCACGGTAACGGGTGCCCGCGAGCAAAGAGCCCATATCGAGGGAAAAGATTGTCGCGCCTTTGAGTACCTCGGGCACTTCACCTTGAACGATGCGGCGCGCCAAACCTTCGGCGATAGCGGTCTTGCCGACACCAGGATCGCCCACATAAAGCGGGTTGTTCTTGGTGCGCCGGCACAGGATCTGGATCGTGCGCTCGATCTCGGACTCACGCCCGATCAGCGGGTCGATCTTCCCGGCCTGGGCCTTCTTGTTCAGATTGACGCAGTAGTTGGACAGCGCGTCCTGGCCGCGCTTGCCGCCCGACGGCTTATCCTCGCGTTCGGGCTCGCCGCGTTCGTGTTCCGTATTCGGCCCCGACCCGCTGACTGGCCGCTGCGCGGACCGTCCTGGCGCCTTGGCAATGCCGTGGCTGATGAAGTTCACGGCGTCGAGCCGCGTCATGTCCTGCAATTGGAGGAAATAGACGGCGTGGCTTTCGCGCTCGCTGAACAGCGCCACCAGCACGTTGGCGCCGGACACTTCCTCCTTGCCGGAGGACTGCACGTGGATCGCGGCTCTTTGGACGACCCGCTGGAACCCGGCGGTCGGCTTGGGGTCGCCGGGTCGGTCGGTGGCAAGACCGGCGAGGTCCTTATCGAGGAATTCGCTCAGATCCGTTCGGAGCTTATCCAGATCGACCCCGCATGCCTTCAGTACTTTGGCCGCGTCGGTATCGTCGGCGAGGCCGAGGAGCAGATGCTCCAGCGTCGCGTATTCATGTCGCCGCTTGCTCGCCAACCCCAAAGAGCGATGCAGCGTCTGTTCGAGGTTCCGTGAAAGCATGTCCCGCTGCTCCTACTCTCTAAATGCCGGCGTCGTGCCGGATGACCGCGACTCCACGGTCATTCCTTCTCAATCGTGCATTGCAAAGGATGCTGGTTCTGCCGAGCCAGGTCCATCACCTGGGTGACTTTGGTTTCGGCGACTTCGTATGTGTAGACGCCGCACACGCCGACGCCTCGGCGGTGGACGTGCAGCATGATCTGGGTCGCCTCGTCCCTATTTTTCTGGAAAAACCGCTCCAGCACGTGCACCACGAACTCCATCGGGGTGTAGTCGTCGTTCAGCATCAACACCTTGTACATCGCGGGCTTGCGGGTCTTCGGGCGTGCCCTGACGACCACGCCGATATTCGGCCCGTCCCCGTTTCCGCCGCGTCTGTCGTTGTCGCTCATCGTTCGTCCGTATCCATTCGCCGCGATTCTACGCACATCCGGCCAGTCCAGGCCACTCCCCCACCAGGGGAGAGCGAAGCTTATCGGAAGCTTGGGCCGCTGTGAAATAACATCGCGCATCCATCGGTCCCGTACACCGCCGTCCGATGGCGGAATGTGGGACCTCGGTGGGCCGACGCCAAGGCCGCGGCGCGCGATGATCGGGCTTCGGTGGAATGATACGAAAAAAGGCCCGAGGAAACCCCGGGCCTTTCGCCAACCTGACGACGTCGCACCGGGGAGGAACCGGCCGCCGCATCCGGATGTCGTCGTGCGGTTTAGGCTGCCTTGCCAAAGCTCTCGACCGCGATGGTCACGCGGGCGGCGATCGGCGCCAGGGCCTGTTCGGTCAGTTTCACCGAGGCGTCGGTCATTTTGCCGGATTCGGCCATCGTCTTTTCCATGGCGGATTTCGCGAAGGTGCTCTGCAGTTCGAACAGATCCTTCAGCGACTTGACGCTGGTCATGGCCTTGAACGCCGACATGGTCTCTTCGAACTGGGCCTGGGCGGTGGCGGCGGCCTGCTTCGAGAGGTCCTGCACGCCGGCGGTCCAGATCTGGCTGGACTTCACGAAGGCCTCCATGTTGCCTTGGCCAAACGCGACGAACTCTTCAGCTGTTTTCACGACTTTCTCCATGGGATGTTTGGGTATTTCAGAAACGGGGCCCTTGGGGGCGATGGCGGGGCTGGCGCTTTCCACCGCTTCGACAGCTTCGTCTGCCGGCACCCCGGCCGCTTCGACAACGGTTTCGGTGACCACGACCTCGGCCGGGGCGACGACTTCAGCCTCAACGATCGGGGCTGGGGTCTTGGCCGCTTTCGGTCTTGTAGCCATATCTGTGTCTCTCCGATGGGCAAACCGGGCGAAAACCTCGGTCGGTTCACAAGTTTGCCCGGTTGATCGTTTTATGCTGCACCGCAGCACGACGCTTTATAGGCATGGTGCGGTTGGGCATCAAGATAAAAATGTTGCATTGCACAATTTTTCTTGGGCGGGATTGCATGAGGCCGTTTGAGCACCCAATCTGTTAGGAGTGGGTGGTAACCCATTCTGTTTTTTCAGTTTTAGCCAATTTTCACCTGGACATTGGCAGCCCGACGCTCATAGAATCCAAAGACGAATGCCGCCCGAGGGACAGAAATGGCAACCAGCCGGTGCCAATATCGAACAGTTTCGCCGTATCCCCGCCTGCTGGCGATGGTTCTGCTCGCCTTGGCCGCGGCTGGTGCATGCGTGCCTGCCCAGGCGCAGATCGGTTCGGACCGTTACAGCTCGATCGTGGTCGAAGCGGGCAGCGGGCGCGTTCTGGAATCCGCCAATCCCGACGCGCTGCGCCATCCGGCCAGCCTCACGAAGCTCATGACGCTTTATATGGTGTTCGAGGCGTTGCGCGATCGCCGGATCACCCTCGATCAATACGTGCCGATCTCGGAAAACGCGGCGTCGATGGCGCCGAGCAAGCTTGGTTTACTGCCTTCGTCGCGGATAACGGTCGATCAGGCGATCCTCGGGCTGGTGACGAAATCCGCCAATGACGCCGCATCGGCGTTGGGCGAGATGCTGGGCGGTTCGGAAGACCGGTTTGCCCAGATGATGACGCTGCGCGCCCGAGCGTTGGGGATGACCCACACGACCTTCGCCAACGCCTCCGGCCTGCCAGACCCCAACAATCTGACGACCGCTCGGGACATGGCGGTCCTCGCGCGCCGGCTGATCAGCGGGTTTCCTGGCTACTACAAATATTTTTCGACACCCAGTTTCGTTTGGCAGCGGCATGTGATCGCGAACCACGATCACATGCTTCAGGAATATCCGGGCGCGGACGGGATGAAGACCGGCTACACGCGTGACTCCGGCTACAATCTCGTTACCAGTGCGATGCGAGGGGGTGTGCGACTGGTCGGCGTGGTGCTTGGTGCCGCGGGTGCGGCCGAGCGGGATGCGCACATGATTACGTTGCTTGATCAGGGGTATGGGCAGCTCGACGTGCCGACTGCGCGCGCTTTGCCTGCGGTCAGCCATGCGCTCATCACCTCGGTGCAGGCCGCTCCGGTCGAGCGTCCGCTTGGGGAGCGGCCGTTTCCGCGTGCCAGAACCACGATCGCGGTGTCTTGGGCGGTGCAGGTCGGCACCCATCCGACGGAACGGGAGGCGCGCAGCGCCGCGGCGGCCGCCAAACGGGCGGCGGATGACGGATCGGTGCATGTCGAGCCGGTCAGCGTGAAGCACAAGATCGTCTGGCGAGCGCAGGTCACCGGGCTTTCGCAGGCGGATGCCAAGGCGGCCTGTTCGGTGTTGGCTCGGCGGCGCACGCCATGCATTGTGATCAGGATCGACCCTCGGCAGGTGGCGAGCCGCTAACCGCCCCAATCATTGACGTATCGGCCTTCCATTTGCGTCATGCCGGCGAATGCGCCGGTGTCCAC
>CAIRCM010000076.1 GCA_903877125.1 uncultured Acetobacteraceae bacterium
GCTTTGTTCGGGAGTTAGGCAACGCCCAAAATTAAACGAGTCGGCCGACCACTCCCAAATCGTCATGGCCCGGCTCGTCCGGGCCATGACGATGTAACGAGACCGCCGCGACTTGGAGCGGTCATTTTTGCGCGTTGCCTTAGCGGGGCGCGGCTGGCCTTGCCGATCGCGGAGGCGATGGCATGGACCAGACGGCGGTTAAGCTTGATCCGATTACTTGGTCGCGTCGAGGTCGCGGGCCCCCAGCGTGCGAGCGCGAATGGCTTCCTCGGGCGCCTCCCGACCATGATCGGTGAAGGCCCGGCGCACGGCCTCGGTCGACGGCGCGAAGATCGTCTTCCGGTTGTCGCGCGCCCAGGCATTCGATCCGACCACGGTATCGAGCGACTGCTGGAACACCGGCATGACATAGCGGGCGAACAGCTCGTAGCTGCGCATCGTCTGTTCCCGGGTCGCCCACTCATGCGCGCGGAACAGGATACCGCCGAAGCCGCCGTCGCTGAGGCGCAGCAGCGTCTTGATCCCCTTGATCACCGTATCCGGGGAACCAACGAGCGTGGTGCCCATCTTCACGCCATCGCTCAACGGGTCATCGGCGCGGCCTGGCGGGCGGCCGAGCGTGTCTTCGAAATAGGTGATGGTTTCGTTCCGCTCGCCTTTGCGGACTTCGCGCAGGGCCTGCTCGTCGTCCTCGGCGATATGCGCGTTGACCACGACGCGCCATTTCTTGCGCGTGACGGTTTTACCGGCCTTGGCGGCGGCTTCCTCGGCTATGCGCCACTGGCTCGCCAAAGCTTCCGGCCCGCCAGGCAGACCCGCGCCGATCGACAGTACGCCCACGCCATGGGTGCCGGCGGCGATCATGCCGAACGGGGTGATGGTCGATGCCACGGCGATCTCGAAATGCGGGTCCGAGTAGGGTGCGAGGTGCAGCTTGGCGTCATGCATCTCGAACCAATCGGATTTGATCGTGACCCGTTCTTCGCATTTCAGGAGTTGCATGATGGCGTCCATCGCCTCCAGCATGCGGGGCCGCTGGGTCGCCGGTTGAATGCCGAGCATGTAGGCGTCGGAGGTCAGTGCGCCGGGACCGCAGCCGAGCATGGCGCGGCCGCGTGTCATGTGGTCGAGCTGTACCCAACGCTGCGCCACCATGAAGGGGTGGTGATACGGGAGGGACGTCACCCCCGAGCCGAGCTTGATGTATTTCGTCTTCTCGGCCGCGGCGGCGATGATCAGTTCCGGCGACGCGATGGTTTCCCAACCGGCCGAGTGGTGTTCCCCGATCCATGCCTCATCGTAACCGAGATGGTCGAGCCACTGCAGCAGTTCCACATCCCGTTCCATCGAGAGGGTCGGGTTTTCGCCAAGACGATGGAACGGCGCGAGGAAGATGCCGAAATTCAAGCCGCGATGGGCCATGGGGATGTGCTCCTTGGAAGATGAGTCATCTTGCCCCGATACCGCCCGGTAGCCAAGCCGTGGGCGACATGGCAGGCTCCCGATCGAATTGCCTGCGAGGAGGAGAAAACGTCATGCGTCTCGAAAACAAGGTCGCGATCGTCAGCGGCTCGGCATCCGGCATGGGTGCCGCGACGGCACGCCGTTTCGCCAAGGAAGGGGCCAAGGTGGTGGTCGCCGATCTGCTGGAAACAGAAGGACGGGCGGTGGTGAAGCAAATCACCGATGCCGGCGGAATTGCGATGTTCCACACCCTGGATGTGACCAGCGAAGCGAGTTGGAAAGCCGTCGTCGATGCCTGTGTGGCCGCCTATGGCCGGCTGGATATCATGGTCAACAACGCTGGCATTTCCGGCAGCGCCGTCAACGACCTGTTGGAAACGGGCATCTGGGACCGGGTGATGTCGGTCAACGCGACCGGGGCCTTCCTGGGCACCAAATTCGCTGTCGAGCAGATGCAAAAGAACGGCGGCGGGTCGATCGTGAACCTGTCCTCGATCTCCGGCCTGGTCGGCCAGACGATGGTGCATATGAGCTACAATGCGTCCAAGGGCGCGGTTTTGACTCTGACCAAATCGACCGCGGTGCAGTTCGGCAAGGACGGGATCAGAGCCAATTCCGTTCATCCTGGGCTGATGCCGCCGATGCGCACGTCCGGCGCCACCGCCGACCCCACGGTCCGCGCGAAAATGCTGAAGGCGGTACCGCTGGGACGGAACGGCGAGGTGGACGAGGTCGCGAATGCGATCCTGTTCCTGGCATCCGATGAGGCGTCGTACATCACCGGCGCCGAGTTGTATGTCGATGGCGGGTATCTGGCGATGTGAACAGGAAGGGGGGCGTTGCACCGCGCCCCTTTTTCTGATATTCAAATGTGACTAACCGGTTCGTATATCGCCCGACAGGATCAAGTTGACCCTGTCGGGCGATATACGACTTTGTTTGATCGCGTGCTTCACGCCGCCGTGTGGTTCCACCTCCGGCGATCACGCTCTCATCCGCGGCCGAACCAAGGATCACCGCCAGTGCCGGACCCCGCCGTGCGCAAACCCGACGCGGAGAAAACCCGCCAGAACATCCTGACGGTCGCGCGGGCGGAATTCGCCGAACACGGGCTCAGCGGCGCCCGTGTCGATGCCATCGCGGCACGGATCAGTACGACGAAGCGCATGATCTATTACTATTTCGGCAGCAAGGAAGGCCTCTACCTCGCGGTGCTGGAACAGGTCTATGGCGGGATTCGGCGATTGGAACAAAGCCTCGATCTCGACCGCCTGTCGCCGGTGGAGGCGTTGCGCCGGATGATCGATTTCACCTTCGATTATCACGAACAGAACCCCGATTTCGTGCGTCTCGTCAGCGTCGAGAATATCCATCACGGCGAACATCTCAAACGTTCGGAAACCCTGCGCAATCTGAATTCGACGGTCATCGACAGCCTGCGCACCATTCTGGCCCGCGGGCGTGCCGGCGGTGTGTTCCACAGCGAAATCGACGCCGTCGATCTGCATATGATGATCAGCGCGCCCTGCTACTACCGGGTGTCGAACCGTTATACATTCGGCACGCTCTTCGCCCGCGACATGAGCGCGCCGGAGGTGCGGGAACGACACAAACGCATGATCGCCGACGCGATTGTCGGCTACCTCCAGGGATGTGCTACCATCGCGGTATGAACAGCGAGCAACCACACGTACTCTCCGGCGCCGTGGTCGCCTATCGGCTGTTCGATGTCGCCGACACGATCGATCTGACCCAGGCCGAGGCGCTGTGGACCCAACAGCAACTAGCTGTCGCCGCCCGGCGCGGCCGTCTGGTTTCGGCGGCGCCCAAGGCCATGACGTTCGTGGTCCCGCCGCTCGATATCCCGCTGGAATCGGTCATCGTCCGGATCGGCACGACGGAAATCCACGCCGAAGCGTCCGCCCGTCTTTACGAATTCGGCGTCGCCCGTCTTGCGTTGCGAATATCCGCCGACGATCTGCCGTGGGAAACCTTCGTCCAGCGGCTGAACGCGGTGGATCGGACGGTCGGTCCCGCGTCCGGCAGCGAGATATGGCGGCGCTTGCTCGACCAAGTGCTTGGCACCTTCAAGGCCGCACTGGTCAAACCCACCGGGACCATGCTGGAGGAGGATTACCTGATCGGTGTCGTGCGTGCCTTCGATACGCCGCTGGATGCCGAGACACTGCAACAGCGCATCGACCTCGTGCCTTTGCTGTCGGGGGAGGAACGGCCGCTGTCCGACGGCGCGCGTCGCGACGTGCTGCGGCAGCGGTTTTCCTATTATACCGACGATCTGGTTGTTTTAACCTGGGATCGAGCCTTCATCTACGAACCGCGTGGCGATTCCGACGTCATGGACGTTCTGGACGTCGCCAATGCCCGTTTGTTGGAAATGCGGTACTACGACCAACTGCTGCAAATCGAACTGCCGCGCATGTACGATCTGGTGGAAGCGACGCAACGGGCGCGGCCGTTGGTTGGATCCCGCCGGTTCGCCAACCTGGCCCGGCATCTCTACACGCTGGTGGCGGAAGTGACGGAGGTGCGGGAGAAAGTCGATAACGCCCTGCAAGTGACGGAAGACGTGTATCTCGCGCGCATCTATGCCTCGGCACTGGAACTGTTCCGCGTGGCGGCGGTGAGCGAATCGGTGGAACGCAAGCTGGCGATGATCCGCGACACCTATCTGGCGCTTTACGAGGAAGCGTCCGCCGGACGGGCGGCCTTGATGGAGGCCGCGATCGTCCTGCTGATCGTCATCGAGATCGTCTTGGTATTCGTGCACCCCTGATGGATTTATACCAATGGTCGTAACCATTGACCCATGCACCGACATGTTCGAGCTTGGCCGTTCCGTATTCACATATGGACGGGACGAATTTATATCTTGCCGAGCTTATACCAGCCCGTAATAAACTTTGACGTACCGGCCGACCGGATCACGTCATGGCGGCGAATGCCGGTATCCACGCCTTGCGAGGCTGGGACTTCCGAACGGCGTGGATACCGGCATTCGCCGGCATGACGGGTGGGCAGCCGCAACGAGTCAATCATTGCGCGGGCTGGTATTACCGAGCACCCTCTTGCGCCCCGGCGACAAACCGGATCGGAGGACCGCATTTTTCACCACCAAGAACACCAAGAACCACAAAGCATGCACGAAGGCTTTGTGGGTCTTGGTGGTGAAAATCGTTTCCACGTTGTGTGAGTACAGAGGGGTCAAGGCCGATCATGACGGGCCGGAGAGTCAACGGTTTCGCCAATTGGAATTAGAGCACGGTAGGGTCAAGTTGACCCTACCGTGCTCGATAGTCTTTGTTTGATCGCGTGATTCACGCCGCCGTGCGGTTCCACTCCGGCGATCACGCGCTACGCTGCTTCCTGGTGCACGACCCCCAGCAGACGGGCCTGGAGTTCGGTATCTTCCTCCAGCGTTTTCGCCGAACCTTCGAACGCCACCTGCCCGTTGACCAGCACATATGCTCGGTCCACCAACGGAAGAACCGTTTCGGCATGGTGTTCGACGATCACCATCGCCACCTTGCCGCGCAGGCGGGCCAGGGCGTCCATCACTTCCTTGACGATGGTGGGGGCAAGTCCCTCGAACGGTTCGTCCAGCAGAATGATTTTGGCTGGCACGACCAATGCCCGAGCGATGGCTAGCATCTGGCGCTCGCCGCCGGAGAGGCTTTCGGCCTTTGAACGCTGGAGGATTTTCAGTTTCGGGAAGATATCGTAAATCTCGTCCAAGGATGCACCGCCGGGGCGGGCCGCGATTTTCAGATTGTCCAGCACGGTCAGATTCGGGAACAACCGACGGCCTTCCGGCACCAGCGAAATGCCGCGCTGGTTGATCTCATACGATTTGGCGTTGGTTATGTTGTTGCCTTCAAGCACGATTGTGCCGGAAGACGAACGCACGGTTCCGGTGATCGCCCGCAAGGTCGTTGTCTTGCCGACCCCGTTTCGGCCGAGCAGCGCGACGGCCTCGCCCTCATGGACAACAAGCGAGAGGTCTTCCAGGACCACGCTGCCGGCATAGCCCGCGCGGATTTTGTCCACACTCAGAACGGGTTTCGAGGCGGCATGCGCCTTGGCTTCGCCTTCGGTTGGCGCTGGGGGCGGAACAATCCGTTCGGCGCCGAGGTAAGCACTGATGACATCCGGATTGATCGCGACGTCTGCCGGCTTGCCGTCGGCGATCAAACGGCCCTGGTGCAGCACGGTGATCCGGTCCGAAAGCGCCAGCACGCGGTCGATATCGTGTTCGATCAGCAGCACGGCGTGGGTGTTTGCAAGCGAGCGGATCAGCGCGCTGACGACCACGCGATCGGCCTCGGCCAGACCCGCCAGCGGCTCATCCAGCAGCAACAGTTTCGCGCTCGTCGCCAGGGTGATCGCGATTTCGAGCAGACGGCGCTGCCCATGGCTGAGATTGGCGCAGGATTCGGCAGCGCGATCGGCGAGTCCGACGGCGTCCAGCAATGACCAGGTGCGCGCGTTCAGGTCGTCGTAGTCGTAAGCGTCGGTCCACAGACCGGTGCTGCGGGAATCCCCGGCCTGCACCGCCACGCGCACATTTTCAAACGCCGTCAGCATCGGAAAAACGCTCAGGATTTGGAAGGAGCGGGCAAGGCCGAGGCGAATGCGCTTGTGGACAGGAAGCTGGGTGATGTCATGGCCATCGAACACGATCTTGCCGGCGTTGGGCTGCAGGATACCGGTCATCATGTTGAAGAAGGTGGTCTTCCCGGCGCCGTTCGGGCCGATGAAGCTGTGCAGCTTGTAGGGATAGACATCCAGGCTGATGTCGGTTGCGACGACCAGCGAACCGAAGCGC
Organism: uncultured Acetobacteraceae bacterium; assembly: GCA_903877125.1. Taxonomy (GTDB): domain Bacteria; phylum Pseudomonadota; class Alphaproteobacteria; order Acetobacterales; family Acetobacteraceae; genus Rhodopila. Next base: position 6,308 of record CAIRCM010000076.1, read on the forward strand.
TTGTGCAGGCCGGTCACGCGCAGGATTGGCGTCTGGGGATCGAGTTTCGCACCACCGCCCTGAAACGGGGCGATGACCGCCGGGCGGGGCGGGATGCCGCCGCGGGTCAGGGTCCAGTCTTCCTTCTTCCGGACCCGGGCCACAAGACCTTGGACCCCCTCGGGCGAGGCGAGGGCAAACAGGATGACGATGGGCGCGAAAATCAGCCACCAGGCTTCGGTGATGGCGGACAACCGGTCTTCGAGCAGAATAAAGGCGATGGCGCCCCAGAGCGGGCCGAGAAAGTGGTGGACGCCGCCAAGCACGGCCATGAGCAGGGAGTCGCCCGCGTGCTGCCAACTCAGGTTGTCGGCGTAGGCGCCCTTGATCATGAGTGCGAGCAACCCGCCGGCAAATCCGACGAAGGCCGCCATGAGCACGAAGGAAAGATATTTGATCCGGAACGTGTCGTAGCCGAGGCTTTGCACGCGCTGTTCGTTGTCGCGCAGCGCCTGCAGGGTGCGCCCGAACGGAGAATGGGCGATGCGCCAGAGCAGCGACAGCCCGATGGCGACGGTGACGATGGTAAAGATATGGAACGACCACGCGTCGGGGAAGGTCGGGCGCGCCAGGCCTTGCAGCCCGTTTTCGCCGCCGGTGACCGGGGTCCACTTGAACGCGACTTCGAAGGCGATCTGGGAAAATGCCAGTGTCAGCAGTGAAAAATACAGCCCTCGGCGGCGCAGGATGATCGCCGCGATCGCCGCGCCCAGCAGGACCGAAAATACCACCGCGAACGCAAGCGCGGCGAATTCGTTGGGGATCCCGCGTTGCACCTCGAACGCCACGGCATAGGCGGCGCAGCCGAAGAAGACCGAGGCACCGAACGGCACCAGACCGGTATAGCTGACCAGCAGGCAGACGCCCGCGCCGTAAAGCGTGTAAATCGCGATCTGGGTTATCAACCCGATGGGTGCACCGATCGCGGCCCACAGGCCGGTGAGCGCTAGCAGAACGATCACCGCCCAGACGACGGGATGGCGGGAAAACTGGCTCATTCGAAACGCTCCCACCGCTCACCCAGCAGCCCGCGGGGCCGGAGCAGCAGCATAAGGGCCATGAAAATATACATCATCGCGCCGGACGCTTCCGGCCAGAACTGGATGGTCATCGCGCTCACGATACCGACCATGAGCCCGGCGATGACCGCCCCGGCGAAGGACCCGAGGCCACCGATCGCGACCACGACGAAGGCCGGCATGATCGCATTCGTCGCCATCGAGGGGGTGATGGTCCAAAGCGGTGCCGCCAGGACCCCTGCGATACCGGAGATGGCGCAGCCCAGACCGAAGACCCAGGTCAGCACTTTCGGCAGATTGATGCCGAGCAGACCAACCATTTCGGGGTCGCGGGAACCGGCGCGGAGAATGCGGCCGAAGGGTGTGTGTTCCAGAAACAGCCAAAGCGCGACCAGGACGGCGACGGTCGTCAGGAACACCGCGAACCGATATTTCGTGATCAGGATCGGGCCCCAGATGAAGATGCCGGACAGGAACGGGGGCGAGGAAAACGGTTGCCCGATGCCGCCCCAGATCAGGCGCACGGACGCCTCTACCAGCAGGGCCAGGGCGAAGGTCACGATCAGGCTGATCAGCGGTTCCTTGTCGTACAGGCGCTGGATCAGCAGGCGTTCGGCGATCATGCCGATGGCACCGACCGCGATCGGCGACAGGATCACCGCCGGCCAGCCGAAATACTGGTAAAGCACCAGCGCGAAATAGGCGCCAAGCGTGAAGAATACGCCATGCGCGAAGTTAACGATGCCAAGCAGTCCGAAGATGATCGACAGGCCGATGGCGATCAGGACGTAGAGACCCCCGAGTACGAGGCCGCTCGCCAATTGCGATAAGAGAATGTCGAGCATTGGGGTCTCCGCAAGCCCGTCATGGTCGGACGTGGCCCGACCCACTCCGGAAATTCAGGTTCGGCAGCGTGACAAGGCTGCCGAACCTCCTTGTCATGCGATGGTCGGGTCAGGCCCGGCCATCGCGGGAACGGGTCACCCCATTTTGCAGCCGATCTCCGCCTCGGTCCCGAAGACCTTGTCGACGTCGGCCGGGTTTTCCGGCAGCACGGCTTTCACGTCGAAGTAGTCCCACTTGTCGGTGATCTTCGGCTTCACCTGCACAGCGAGGTTGCGCACCAGCATCTGGTGATCGAACTTGCGATAGCTGTAGGCCGTCTGGCCGGCGGAGAATTTCCAGGCTTCCAAACCCTCGACGATCTTCATCGCATCGGTCGATTTCACCGCATCGAGCGTATCGAACAGCGACTTGGCGGTGATCCAGCCCATCCAGGCCTTGTCCGCGGCCGGCTTGCCATGCTTCTTGAGATATTCAGCAGCAAAGGCCTTCTCTTCCGGGGGGTTGTTGGGATTGTTGTACCACCACAGCTTGGTGAAGATCCCGTCCGCCGCTTCAGGCCCGACGGCCCAGATGTCGGTGTCGCCAATGGCGATTTCCACGAAGGGAATCTTCCCTTTCATGCCGAGTTCGTTCCACTGCTTCAGGAAGGTGGACAGATCGCCGGCGGCCAGACCGCCCACGACGACGTCCGGCTTGGCCGCACGAATTTTCAGGATGAAGGAGCTGTAGTCCGGGGTGTTCAGCGGCACCTCGTCGACCCCGACCTCGGTTCCGCCGATGGCCTTCAGATTCTCCCGCGACGATTTCAGAATGTCCTGGCCGAACGCGTAGGAGGATGTGATGTGATACCATTTCTTGCCGAATTTCGCCGCGAAGGGCGACAGCATCGCCTGCTGCACCGCGACCGGCGTGTTCAGCCGGAAGGTGTAGCGGTTGCAGTTCTTGCCGGTGATGTCCGTCGCGGCGGCGTTGTCGCACACGAACGGGATTTTCAGGTCCTTGGCCAGCGCTTCCTCGGCCAGCGCGTTCGACGACAGAGAGCCGCCGAGGATCGCGCACACCTTATTTTCCTGCACCAGCTTCTGCATGTTCTGCGTCGCGGCCTGCGGCGAAGGCTCGTCCAGCCAAACCAGTTCGGCCGGCTGGCCCATCAGCATGTTCTTGCGTTCTTCCAACGCCAGGAAGGTTCCGTTGGCAAGGTATTCGGTCTGCGCCGCGATGCCGCCGGTCTTGGCGAGCAGCACGCCGATGCGGATCGGGTCGGCGGCGCGCGCGATATGCGGCGCGGCCAAAGGCGCGACGGCGAGGGCGGAGGCCCCCATCAGCAGCTTGCGGCGCGGCAGCACCAAACCTGGTGTCGTGACGGTCATATGTGTTCCTCCCTGTGGGTTACTGCCCTTGTCGGACATCGGCGTGACGAATGGAAGTGACTTAGGGCCTATTCGAAGATAATCGAATCGATGCAGCGGTTCGAACAGGCCCTAAGTTTTTGTTTTGACCGGCAGCTTTGTCGGCACGCTGGCGCTCTCATTTGCCGATTCTGCCTAACGCTGTTGCGCCTGCGCGGCCATACGAACCGCGGCGTTGGCCGCCCCGTACTGCCGATAGCCACCGATGCGCTGCACATATTCGAAAAAGAATCGGCCGTCGAACGTGTCGGTATAGGCGTGCAGGAAAGCACCGCTGTCGTCCTGGTCGTACAGCACGTTGTGGCGGCGGAGTTCGTCGAGTCGTTCGTCGGACAGGCCCCATTTGGCGCCGATATCCTCATAATAATTCGCCGGGATGGTCAGCATGCGGGCGCCGCGGGCCGCGGCCTGATCGACGGCGTGCAGGATGTCGTCGGTGGCCAGCGCGATATGCTGCCCCCCCGCACCGGCATAGGTGGTCAGGAACCGGCCGGTCGCGGTTTCCCGGCTTTCCGACACGTTCAACGGCAGGCGCACGGTCTGATCGGCGCTGACCACGGTGCGGCTGCGCACGAGACCGTAGGGATCGGGGATTTCCCACAATTGATCGGGCGAGAAGCCGAACACCGCGTGATAGAAGAGCACGAAATTGTCCATCCGCCCGGTGGGCAGCGCCTGGGCCACATGGTCGACCGATGTGACCAACGGCGCCGGTGCGTCATCCGGGAACAGCACGAAATCGTCGTCGTAGATGGTGCGCCCGTCCGGATCGGGCTGCACCAGATAGACCAGCGTGCCGTCGGGCGCGCGCACCGCCGGAATGTTTCGTTCGCCTGCCCCGATGCGTTCGTGCCATTCGGGGCACAGCAGCGCGGTTGCGCGCGCCACGGCGCTGGCGACGTCGTTTACCCGCAGGGCCATCGCGCAAACCGAGGCGCCGTGGAACTGGAAATGCTCCGACGCCGCGCTGTCGGGTTCGCTGTTCAGGATCAGGTTCACGCGGCCCTGGCGGAACAGATCGACGGATTTGGAGCGGTGGCGGCCGGCGTAGTGAAAGCCCAGTCCGCGGAGGGTTTCGCCCAGCCGGCGGCCCTGTTCGTCATCGACCGCGAATTCCAGGAACTCCACGCCGTCGAACAGCTGGGGCGGCGGGAGGGTCGTGGCCCCGGCCTCGGCTTCGACCAGCAGCAGCGAGCGCAGGCCGTCGCGGGCCATCAGCCGAGCGGGGGCGGCACGGAACTCGTCGTTGAAGATTTCGAGGGAGATTGGGCCGGTGTAGCCGGCTTTCAGGACTTCCCGCAGGAACCCGGCGACGGGCAGTTGGCCCTGGCCGGGGAAATTGCGGAAATGGCGGCTCCAGGACAGGACATCCATCGACAAACGGGGGGCGTCGGCGAGTTGGACGAAGAAGATCTTGTCGGTCGGCATGCCGGCGGGATCATCGTCCAGGCAAAGCGTATGGAAACTGTCGACGATCAGGCCGAGGTTGGGATGATCGGCGGCTTCAACGATCTTGTGGGCGTGACGCCATCGGTTGACGTGCCGGCCCCAGGCCAATGCCTCATAGCCGATGCGCAGGCCGCGCCTGGCCGCCCGTTCGGCGAGCGCGTGGAAATCGGCGGCGGCGCGGGCGTCGTCATCGATCGCGGCGGCACTGACATTGCTGCACACCAACAGGAGGTCGGTGCCCAAAGCCTGCATCACATCGAATTTGCGTTCCGCGCGGTCGAAATTGCGGGTCCGCTGCGGTTCGGGCATCGCTTCGAAATCGCGGAACGGCTGGAAGCAGGTGATGGCCAGACCCAGGCTGTTGGCGAGGTCGCTTATGTCCTTGGGCGTACCCTCGAACGTCAGCAGGTCATTTTCGAAGATTTCGACGCCATCGAATCCGATTGTCGCGGCGGCTTCGAGCTTTTCGGGCAGCGTCCCGGCGAGGGAGACGGTGGCGATGGATTTCAGCATGCGCGACTCCCTACGGTTGGCGTTGACGGGTGTTAACTAGATGGTTAGTACATATCGTGCAAGCCCAATTTCGGGCCAGGAGGCGTCATCGATGCGAAAATCCGTTCTGGTCGGCCTGATCGGCACCGGCATCCAAGCGTCCCGCAGCCCGGCCCTGCACATGCAGGAAGGTGAGGCTCAGGGGCTGTCCTATCAATACAAGCTGATCGACCTCACCGTTCTTGGGCTGGGGGTCGAGGCGCTGCCGGCGTTGCTGCTTTCCGCCGAACGGCTGGGGTTCGATGGGTTGAACATCACCCATCCGTGCAAGCAGGCGGTCATTCAATACCTTGACGAACTGTCGCCCGATGCCCGGACGTTGGGGGCGGTGAACACCGTTGTGCTGCGGGGCGGGAAGCGGATCGGCCACAACACCGACTGGTCCGGGTTCGCGGAGGGGTTTCGGCTTGGGTTGCCGGGCGCGGCGCTTGGGCATGTCGTGCAGTTCGGCGCCGGTGGGGCGGGCTCGGCGGTGGCGCACGCGGCACTGACCTTGGGCGTGCAGCGGCTGACCCTGGTCGATGTCGATGCGTCCCGAGCACAGGCGGTTGCCGATCGGGTTGGCGGGGGGCGGATCGTTGTTGGGACTGTCGATGCGGTTGCCTCGGCCGATGGGGTGATCAATGCCACACCGCTGGGCATGGACGCCCATCCGGGCATGGCATTCCCGGCATCGTTGCTGCGCCCGTCCTTGTGGGTGGCCGAGGTCGTCTATTTCCCGCTGGAGACGCAGTTGCTGCGGGAGGCTCGGGCTGTTGGATGCCGGACGGTGGACGGGGGCGGCATGGCGGTGTTCCAGGCGGTCGAGGCGTTCCGGTTGTTTTCCGGGGTTACGCCGGATGCCGGGCGGATGCGGGGGCATTTTCTTTCGATGGGGTAGTGTGTGGGCCGGCAGTTCCGCCGATGTTCCATCCCGGAAAGTCTTCGGTTTACCCGCCTTGTCCGGCTTCGACGATCAGCCGTTCGATGGCAAGGGAGAGATGCGGGAGATGCTCCCCAACAATGTTCCATACCGCGAGGGTATCGGCTCTCTGATATTCATGCCGTAACAAATTTCCAATGGCGGCGATTTGCCGCCAGGGAATATCCGGTGCCAGGGTCTTGAGGTCCTCGGGAATGTGCCGGCTGGTTTCGGAGATAATTTCCAGCCCTCGTTCGACCGCGCGTTGCGTGCCCCAGGTGGCCGCGAATGCCTCGTACGTTATGCTGTCGGTTAAATTTTGGATGCCGTTTATTGCATCCCGGATATCGATGAGGCGAAGCAGAATGCCGCGTGCCACGTCAGAACACGCGCCGGGCTTCGGCCTCGATCCGCGGTCGGAGCATCGGATGCAGACTGGCACGGGTCATCACGTCGCATTCGGTGCCGAGGATACTGCCCACACGCTCCTGAATGTCGACGAGTTCGATGAGGCTGAAACGCGGATTGTCCGTATCGAAGAACAGGTCGACATCGCTGTCCGGCCGAGCGTCATCGCGGGCCACCGAACCGAATAAATAGAGGTGGGCGACACCGAAGCGATGCAGGTCCGCTTCGTGAGCACGTAGTTTCTCGATGACGAGAGCTCGATCCATGAAAGCGTTCTCCGCGACGTGGACGATCATACGGTGCCGGGCGCATTTTTTCCAGCGAGCGTGCTGGCCGGGACGATCGCGCGCGGTCCACCGGCAGAGCGCCGTCCCGACCCACCAACCGTCCAATCGACAACTGCCGCGGTGCCTCAAACCGTTCACAGTCCCAGCGCCGCGCACCCCAACCTACTTCGTCCGATGCTCCCGGAACTCAGCCACCGCCCCGGTAAACGGATGCAGGAACTGCCCCAGCATCCCGCCCGGCACCGGCTTGATCGTCCCGTATTTCTTCGGCCAGCGATCCGCTGGCAGGTGCCAGGTGCCGAACAGCAGATCCCATAACGGCGTGTGCGCGGTGTAGTTCCTGTCCACCGCTTCCTCATCCGCCGCGTGATGCCAGTGATGAAACTGCGTGGTCACGATCACATACCGCAACCACCCCGCGTTCACCCTGATGTTGGAATGGATCACCACCGACTGCACGCTGATGAAGATCACATAGGCAAAGATCGTGTCCTGGGGAAACCCCAGCAGGAAGATCGGCACCAGCACCAATGACCGGGTCACCAGCGGCTCCAGAAAGTGCAGGCGGGAGCCGGACAGCCAATCCATCGCATCGGGCGAGTGGTGGATCGCATGGATGCGCCACAGCACCGGCACCTCGTGCATCGTTCGGTGCGTGACGTATTCCACCAGATCGGCGGCCAGGATGACCATGACGAACCGCACGACCCCGGGCAGCCCGACGACAAACGTCTGCACCTTCGCATTGACCGCCCAGGCGAACGCGTCATGCGCGAAATGCGCGGACACCACCATGAACACCCCGATCGCCAGATGGTTGACCCCGAAATATGCCAGATCGAGCCGCCATCCTTCGCGCAGCGGCACCTGATCCGGCCGCACCCGGGGAAAAATCCACTCCAGAAAAACGAACACCACGCCGGTGAAAAACAAATCCAGCACCAGCCAGTCGAGACCCAAATAAACCCGGGGCTGGTGGAAGTCCGTCGTCGGCACGTAAGGCCCGCCCAGGACCATCGCCAGGAACAGCGCGCCCAATCCAATCCCGGCCCGCAGACGGGGGCCGCCGAGCGCGATGGACAGAACGCCGAGGAGGGCGCCGGCGGTCATGGCGACGGCGAGGGTCAACCGCAGCAGCTCCACATCGTAATGCGGGCGCAGCTCGGGTGTGGTCAGAAACGCGGGGAAGCGGAGGCACAGGACGGCGGCCACACTCAAGAGGCCGATGGTGGCACAGAGGAAGCTGCCGATCCGTCCGTCCCCGATACGTGCTCGTGTGGGCGCGCTTTGGCGGGCGTGGGACATGCGTTACCCTCCTGGGGATGGATGACGATCATATGACGGAATCCCGCCATGAGGAGAAGTGCGCATGCCGGACGACCGGCCGGTTGTGAAGCTGCTGGCCGGGCAGGGAAAGCGGCTGAAGGCCGGGGCGCCCTGGGTCTTCAGCAACGAAATCGCGATGCGCCCGGAATACCGGCGGATGCGCGATGGCACGCTGGTGCGGATCGAGGACGACGCCGGCACCAGCTATGGCACCTTCCTGTTCGATCCGCACGCGCTGCTCGCCGCCCGGCTGCTGGACCGCGATCCGGCGGCGACGATCGACGCGGCCTGGCTGTTTCGGCGGCTGGAGGCCGCGATTTCGCTGCGCGCCCGGGTCTGCGACGGATCGTTTCATCGGCTGGTCAACGCGGAGGGCGACCGGCTGCCCGGCCTGATCGTCGACCGTTATGGGGAGGTCGTGACGGTGCGTGCCCAGATCGCCGGCATGGAAAGGATGATACCCCAGGTGGTCTCGGCGCTGGAGGCGTTATTGCCGGTGCGGGAAGGCGTGCCTGCATTTGTCGAGGAAGCCGGGCTGCGGTTTCCCGCCGGGTCCGGCTGGTATTTCGACCGCCGCGCTTTTCGCGACGGCGTCGCCTCGCTGGCATCCGGCGCGCGGGTCTTGGATGTCTGCTGCCATAGCGGCGGCTTTGGGCTGCGCTGCGCGGCGATGGGGGCGGAGATGGTGACGCTGGTGGACAACGCGCCGGCCGCGCTGGGATGGGCGCGGGATTCGGCGCTGGCGAACGGTTTCTCATCGGTCATCGACATCCGGCCTGGCGATGCGTTCGATGTGCTGGGTGCGATCGGGGGCACGGAGGAACGGTTCGACATCGTGATATGCGATCCACCGCCGCTGACGGCGTCGCGGAAAGAGGTGGATGTGGGGTTGCGGGCGTATGGGCGGTTGGCGCGGCTGGCAGCCTCGGTCGTGGCGCCGGGCGGGTTTCTGTTTACCGCGTCGAGCAGCCCGCATGTTTCGACAGAATCCTGGCTTGGCCATGTTGCCTACGGTCTGCATCGGGCACGGCGGGACGGACGGATCCTGTGGCAAGGCGGTGCGGGGATGGATTTTCCGATGCATCCGCGGTTGCCGGAGATGGCGGGCGTGCGCGGGATGTTGCTGGGGTTTTAGGGCACGATAGGGTCAAGTTGACCCTATCGTGCCCTAAAACTCTTTGTTTGATCGCGTGATTCACGCCGCCGTGTGGTTCCACCTCTGGCGATCACGCTCTGGGGCCGACGTTGACGAATGTTCTCTTTTTACCCTCTTTTGTGCTTGCGGGTTGCGCGGACCGGCGTTATGAACGGAACAGGAACACATGCCCTACTGGAGGAACGTCATGCACGCACAGACCTTCGAAACCGCCGCTCAGCGGTCCATGCCGTGGGACCTGCTGGCCACGCTGTCTCGGCAGGATCCGGATAGAACGCACCGGCCGGTTCTGCGGGTCAGCCGGATGGAAGCGGTGCTGGCCGATGTATTCGAAAAGGGATTGGCAGCGGTTACCCTGCCCCGCGCCCCCGCAGCAGCACCCCGCCCGTAGCGCCTGTCGCCTCCCCGTTCTCGAACGCCACGGCGCCATTGACGATCGTGGCGGCGATGCCCTCGGCCTTCTGCACCAGACGCCTGGCGCCGCCGGGCAGATCGGATTCCACCGTCGGCATGGACGGACGGATGGTCGCTTCGTCGAACAGGACCATGTCGGCGGCGAAACCGGTGCGCACAAGGCCGCGGTCGTTCAGTTCCCAGGCCGCGGCATTGTCGAAGGTCAGCTTCCGCACGGCCTGTTCCAGCGTGAACGCCTGTTTCGCGCGCACCCAGTAGCTGAGCAGGTGGGTCTGGAGCGACGATCCCATCTCCTGACAGACATGGGCGCCTGAGTCGGAGAACGTCGTGAGCGTCCAGGGGTGGCGCATCATGGCCAGAATATCGTCGGGGACTTCGTTCACGAGCGGCTGGACGAAGACCTGGTTCTCGTTCGCCAGCATCAGGTCGATCATGACCTCGACCGGGTGCTTGCCGCTGGACGCGGCCAGGGAGGCGACGGTCGGGTCCTCCCACGCGACGTCCTTCATGGCGTAGAGGTTGCCGTAATCCGGGCGACGCGGGTCGGTGGTCGCGGCGCCGCCGCCCTGGAAGACGTTATCGCGCGGTTTCATCCGGGTCTCATCGGCGATCAGGGCCTGGCGGACGGACGGGTCGGCGAGGCGTCGCTTCTGCTCGGCCAGCGGCAGCGCGCGGAGTTCCTTCCACGCCGGCAGCCCGTCGAACATCAGATAGGATTTCAGGGAGAAGATCGCGTTGATCGATTTCGTCGTGGTCTGGCCGAACATCCGAGCACCGGCGGCGATGCAGTCATCGAGATAGTCCAACTGGTAGCGGTATGAATTCGGCCGGTCGCCCTGACGGGTGGAGATCGTGCCGAACATCACCGGGCGGCCGGATTCCAGCGCGACCTGTTTCAGCCGTTGCAGAAAGTCCCGCTGTGCCGGGCCGCTGGACACCTCCGGTCCGACCTGAAAGATGCCGGCGTCGAGGTCGGCCATGGCGCCGACGAGGGCGTCGATCTCGCTCCATTCCGCGATGCGGCTGGCGACGGGGGTGTCGTCGGGGGTGACATGGGTGCCGGCGCGGGAGCTGGAAAATCCCATGGCGCCGGCCTTGATCGCTTCCTTCACCGCCGCGACCATGCGGGCGACATCGTCCTCGGTCGCTGCTTCGGACAAGGCGCGTTTGCCCATGGTGTACATGCGCAGGGCGGAGTGGCCGATATAGGCGCCGTAGTTCAGCGCCTTCGGCAGCTTGTCGACGGTGGCGAGGTATTCGGGGAAGGTTTCCCAGTTCCAGTCGATACCGGCCATCATGGCTTCGAGCGGAATGTCCTCCACCGCTGTGAGGCAGCGGGCGAACCATTCGCGCTGATCGGGCGGACAAGGGGCGAGGGCGAAGCCGCAATTGCCCATGATGACCGTGGTCACGCCATGCCAGCAGGAACAGGTGCCGGAGCGGTCCCAGTTCACCTGCGCATCCATATGGGTGTGGCCGTCGATGAAGCCGGGGGCGACGATCAGGCCGTCGGCGTTGATCGTGCGCTGTGCGGGGGCGCGGATACGGCCGATTTCGACGATCTTGCCGTTCTTGACGCCGACGTCCGCGCGGTAACGGCCCATGCCGGAACCGTCGACGATGGTGCCGTTTTTCACGATCAGGTCGAGTGTCATGGCCGATCCTCGGGTTGTTTTATGGAACGGTAGCAGCGTGTTCCCCCGGCATCCAGGTCTATCCCACATGATGCCGAGGAAACCTGGACCACCCCAATATCGTCGTGGCGCGATCCAGATAATGGCAAAGTCGAAGCCTGTTCCGTTCCTTGACCATATTTTCCGTATTCGCGTGTTTGTGATGAGGTCAGCGACTTGCACCTCCTGTCCATGTATGACACGACAAATACCAAGGTTTGTACGGGGGAAACACCAATGCCGAATTACAATATTTATATGGGCCAGGGGATTTCGGTTGCCGACCTTAGAGGAACAGTGCTGGTCACCGGGCCTGGCAAAACGGAGGACGCGGTGCAGAGCTGTTCGGCTGTCATCATGATCAATACGACCGACTGGCGAGCCGGTCTCTACCATTTTCCAGAAGGAAGCATCAATGACGATACACACTCACAAACGGCGCTTGGCAACATGGCCAACGCCGTGCAGCCAACGCAAGGTTTTATCGGGTTCGGCGTGGTCGGACTGCGCAAGGACGATCACCCCAATTATTCTGAGCAACTGAAGCAGGTCCAACATGGCGAACAGCTCAGATCCTTCGTGCTGGAATTATTGCCGGTGGGCGCTCGGCTAACCCCTCTTATTCACCGCATAGCAGGGATTCGCTGGCAGGCACGGCACAACCGTCTGGAATCGCATAAGGTTTGGTTCTCGACGCCATACCCGATGCCCGGACAGAATCTGCCATGCCCGCCGACGCTGAAGATACC
>CAIRCM010000077.1 GCA_903877125.1 uncultured Acetobacteraceae bacterium
CCAACCCCCAGCGCCTGCCAGATATGGTCCAAAACGCGGTCAAACCAGCAGAGGGGAAGGCGTGCCTACGCCAAGCGCGGCACGATAATTTGTGTGTGCGGAATAGAACGGTGAATAAGATGGGCTAAACAGTTCCCCCGCCGCTTCAAACACTGATCGTCCCGCTCAATGGAATGTGTTGCCCCATGGCGGGGTGTGTCACCCACCCACGAACCCCCGCACCAGACTTCCAGCGATGAGGCGCCAGCCATCCACCAGCACAAAGAAGATCAGCTTGAACGGGAGAGAAACGACACTGGGCGGCAGCATCATCATGCCGAGGCTCATGAGGACGCTCGCCACCACCATATCGATCACCAGGAAGGGGAGAAACACCAGGAACCCCATCTCGAAGGCGCGGCGCAGTTCGCCGACCATGAATGCCGGCACCAGCGCCCGCCAGGATGCCTGGTCCGGTGCGTCTGGGGGCAAATGCGCGAGGTCCTGGAAGAATGCCAGATCGGCTGGACGAAGATTGGCGAGCATGAAATGGCGGAACGGTTAGGCGGTCAGGCGCAGCCCCTCCATCTCCTGCACCTTGCCATCGATCATTGGCTGGATGCCCGCGACCCAGGCCTGATCCAGCACGGGCTGCATCACGAAATAGGTCAGGAACAGGGCCAGACCGATCAGCACGGTGTTCGGCGGGGTGCCCTGGGTGCTCAGGGCACTGCGTAGGAGCGACAGGACGATCACGATCCGGGTGAACGCCGTCATCATCACCAGCAGGCTTGGCGCCAGCGACAGCACGGTGATCAGAGCGGTGAGCTGGACGAGCCGCCCGGTCGCGCCGGCGTCCCCGGCATGCCCGAGATCGATGTTCAGCGACTGGCCATGCGCGGCGGCGGGGAGCAGGAGCATGACGATCCAGAGATACCTCATGGTTCGGCTCCGCTGTCGGGCAGCCATCCCACCACGACGTCCTGGGGGCCGCCGGTCAGCAGGAGCACCTCCCGCCCGGCGCAGCGCACCAGATGGAGGCGCCGGCGTTGATCCAGCGCCAGGATTTCCCGCGCGGCCAGGGCCCCTGCCCCGCGCCTTGTCAGCGGCTGGGTGCGGACGAAGCGCCCGACCAGGAGGATCAGCCCGATCACCCCGGCGAGCGCGGTGAGGGCGGAGAGAATGGTGGCATAGCCGGGATACATGCTGGGGCCGCTGTTGCAGTGGTATGCGAGAGGAAACAGCAAAAGGGTTAAGAAAACGTTAACGGCGCTGGTTTCATCGCAAAAAAACCGGTTGCGGCGAAAATGCATGGCTGCTATGCACGATATCAACGACAGGGCGCGGCCTTAAAAGCGCCTCACGCAGGAAGCAGGCAACACGTCCCGGGCGATGTCTGGGCGCGGTTCGTTCCACCTCTGGACGGGCGGTTCGCGATCGAACCGCCCGTCGGTTCCGACACTCCATATCCAACGACCGCGAGCAGCACCGGATCGGACGATTCCGGAGGCAACCATGCAAGCAACCGTTCCGGCCAGCTATGTGCTCGGCCGCAAGCTCGATTCAATTCCGTTCAGTTTGTGCCACATCATGATCATCCTCGTGCTTGGCACCGTGGGGTTCGTGGAGGGGTACGATCTCGCCCTTGGCGGGTCGCTGCTGGTGCTTGCGAAGGGTCCGCTGGCGCTGACCGACAACGACGTCCGCTGGCTGGTTGTGGCACCCGGTCTGGTCGTTGTGCTTGGCGGTTTCGCGGCGTCGGCGATGTCGGACCGGGTCAGCCGCAAGGCGGTCATGCAGATCGGCGTGATCATCAGCACCGGGACCACGCTGCTGATCCCGCTGGCGCAGACAGCCGAGCAGTTGATCGTCATACGGTTGTTGACCGGGATTGGGCTGGGATTTGCGATCTCGGCCCCCTTCCCGATTGCCGCCGAGCTGATGCCCAAGCAGCACCGGCGCACGTTTGGTGCGATTTTCGAGGTGATGCTGGCCAGCGCTTTCACGCTGCTGCCGTTTGTGGGCTTCTTCCTGGCGGGAAACCCCGACGGGTTCCGGCTGATCGCGCTGCCGGGGGGCCTCGCGCTCGGCGTGGTGCCGGTGCTGGTCCATTTCGGTTTGCCGGAAAGTGCGCGTTGGTATCTGCGGCAGGGGAATGCGCGGGGGGCGGTCGAAACGGTCAACCGAATGATCGCCCGCTGCGGCGACAAGGTGCCTCGGCTGACATTGGCCGAGCTTGGGCCGCTGCTGCGGGATACAGCGGAGGCATTGCCGCCGTTCGCAGCGTTGTTCGCGCCGGGGCAATGGCAGCGGACGACGGTGGGCATCGCGATTTATGCCTCGGCGACGACGGCGTATGTCTGTTCGGCGATCCTGTTGCCGAAGGCGCTGGTGGAGCAGGGTGCGTCCGTCGGGCTGAGTTTCGGGCTGGGTTCGCTGCTGTTCCTGGTGACCATCCCGGGCAAGTTCTTCACCGGCTACATCATGGAGATCATCGGACGACGCTGGACCATCGCCTACTGTCTGGGCGGTTCGGTGCCGGGCCTGTTCCTGATGGGGGCAGCGCACGGCTTCGGTTCGCTGGCGACGGTGTCGATGACGGCCGGCGCCATCATCACGGGTGCGACGGTGCTTTCCTCGTTTACCGCGGTGCGGGTTTATCTGTCCGAACAATTCCCCACGGCGCTGCGCGGACGGGGGCATTTCTTTGGGGAGGCGACCGGGCGCATCTTTTCCGGCGTCATTACGCCGTTCGTTTTGGAGCCACATTTGGGCTCGCCAGTTTTCTTCTTCGGCTGGATCGGCGTGGTTGTGGCGATAGGCGCGTGTGTGCCGCTGTTGTTCGGGAAGGAGACGATAGGGCAGTTGGAGGTGGTGACGGAGCAACCGGAGATACCGGCTGGAGAGGCCTCGGTGCGGATCTAAAATTTTCATCCTTCCGTTAACCTTTTCTTAACCAGTACGCGTCATCCTGCCCCGCATGGACCCGACACGCATTGGAATCTTCGATCTCGCACAGCGGCGCATGGCCTGGGCCGACCGGCGGCAGGCGGTGCTGGCGCGCAACATCGCGAATGCCAACACGCCGGGGTTCCGAGCCGCGGATGTCCGGGACTTCGCCGCGACGCTGGCCGGCAGCATGGGGATCGAGCCGACCCGAACCCAGCCCGGCCATCTCCCCGGTACCGCGCCCAGCCTCGTCGGGCTTGCTTTGAACCGGCCACGGACGCACAGCCCCGACGGCAACACGGTCGCACTGGACCAGCAGCTGACCAAGGTCGCGGATACCGAAACGATCCAATCGCTCACCACCACCATTTACAAAAAATACATGGGCCTGTTCGGCATCGCACTCGGTAAGGGAAGCTGACCGCATGGACAACGAACTCACACGATCGCTCGGCATCTCCGCCGCCGGCATGGATGCGCAGACGATGCGCCTGCGCGTGATCGCGGAAAACCTCGCCAACCAGGACACGACGGGGTCGACGGCTGGGGCCGATCCGTATCGCCGCAAAACCATCACGTTCGAGAACCGGCTGGACCGGGCCACCGGCACCGAAACCGTCGGGGTGAAGGAGGTAGGCAAGGACGCCAGCGAATTTCCCACGCGCTACGATCCGGCCAACCCCGCCGCCAATGCGCAGGGCTACGTCAAGCTGCCCAACGTCAACACGTTCGTGGAAATGATGGACATGCGGGAGGCGCAGCGATCCTACAGCGCCAACCTCAACGTCATGCAGGCGACCCGCACCATGTTGAGCCGCACGATCGAGTTGCTGAAATGACCGATATCCCCGCTGGCATCCCCACTATGACGATTACCCCCTCGGCCACCCCCTCGGCCGCGGCGAGCGCCTACGCGCACACACACACCGGCGGCGGCGACACGGGGTTCGGCGCGTCGCTGCAACAGGCGCTGCAAAACGCCGTCGATACCGGCCATCAGGCGGATCAGCAGACCATCCGGGCGTTGAGCGGCGGCGGCAATCTGACCGATGTCGTCACCGCTCTCTCGCGCGCCGAGCTGACTTTGCAAACGGCGACAGCGATCCGCGACCGTGTGGTTCAGGCCTATCAGGACATCGCGAAAATGCCGATATGACGGCGGCCGAAACCGGCGCCCTGCTGGCCGAGACCATGGTCACCATCATCAAGCTGGGCGGCCCGCCGTTGATCGCCGCGCTCGCGGTGGGGGTGATGATCGCGCTGTTTCAAGCGGTCACGCAAATCAACGAAGCCACCCTCACCTTCATCCCAAAGCTTCTCGTGCTCGGCGTGACGATGATGCTGACGGGGTCGTTCATGTTCACCACCCTCGCGACCTACACGCGGCTGCTGTTCGACCGCATGGTCGCGATCGGGGGATCGTGAACCTCGATTTACCGCCCGACCTCGCGCATTGGGCCTTCGGTCTGATGCTGGTGCTCGCCCGGGTCGGGGGGGCGATGATGCTGCTGCCCGGCCTTGGCGAGTCCGCCCCGCCAGCGATGCTGCGCGCCGGCCTCGCCGGCTGTATCGCGGTGCTGCTGCTGCCCGGCGCGATGCCGAGCATGCCGATGCCGCCGGAGGCTGGGATGCAGGCGGCATCGATGATCGCCGCCGACGTCGCGACCGGAGTCTGGTTCGGCTGGCTCGCCCGCACGATGGTGCTGGCCCTACCGATGGCTGGACAGGTCCTGGCCTACGCGATCGGCATCTCCAACGTCCTACAGTCCGACGTCGAGCTCGGCCCCCAGACAACCGCCACGGCGACCCTGTTCAATGCCGCACTGCCAGCGCTGATACTCTCGACCGGCCTTTACGCCATGCCGCTCGCCGCACTTGCCGGATTGTACAAAGTCATCCCCGCCGGCACCCTGCTGCCGGCCGCCGACAGTCTGCGGACCGTTCTACATACGGTCACCGAGGGTTTCGCACTGGCGCTGCGCCTTGCCTCCCCCTTTGTGCTGGCCAACATCGTCTGGCATGCCGGCACGGGGTTGATGGCCCGCTTCCTGCCGCGACTACAGGTGTATTTCATCGCCGCCCCCGGCCAAATCCTGGGGGGTTGCCTGCTGCTTGCCGGGCTTATCGGCGCACTGCTGTCCGCCTGGCAGGATGCGACCAGCGCCAGCCTCTCCACCCTGCCCGGTTCCGGATAACCGATGTCTGGCAGCGCTCGGGAAGACCGGACAGAAGCCGCAACCCCGAAACGGTTGCAACGGGCGCGGGAGGAGGGGCGCGTCCCTGTCTCCCGCGAGTTGGCGGGCTTGGCGGGCCTGGCCGCGGTGACCATGGCGCTGGTTTACGTCGGCCCCGCGACCGTCGGTGGGCTGACCCGCGACCTGAGCCTGTTTCTCGTTCATGCCGATTCAACGGTTTTGGCCGAGTCCGCCGCTTACAGCCTGGCCGGGCGCGCCCCGTTACGCGGCATCGCCCCTGTCGCGCTGGCGGCGATGCTGGCCGGCGTTGCGGCAGTGGTCGTGCAGACCGGGTTTCTGCTCCGTCCCTCCGCCCTGATGCCGGACTTTGCTCGGCTCAACCCCGCTGCCGGGCTGAAACGCCTGTTCGGTGCCGAAGGGGCGATCGAAGCGGTCAAATCCACCGCCAAGCTGGTGGTCATGGGCTGGGCGCTGTGGGTGGCGATCCGCGGGTCGATACCGGCGCTGATGACGCTGCCGTTCCAGGATCCGCGGCTGTTGATGCAACACGCCGTCGCGCCGGTGACGCGGGTGATGATCGCGGTCGTCGGCGTGCAGGCCGCGGTGGCGTTGCTGGATGTGTTCTGGGCCCGCCTCCGGTTTGCCCAGCAGATGCGCATGAGCCGGCAGGACATCATCGACGAACAGCGGGAAAGCGATGGCGACCCCAAGATCAAGGCCCGCATCCGCCAGATCAGGATGGCGCGCGCGCGCCGGCGGATGCTCGCGGCGGTGCCGAAAGCGACGGTGGTGATCACCAATCCCACGCATTACGCGGTCGCCCTTGCCTATGATCGCGCGCAAAACGCCGCACCCCGTGTGGTGGCGAAGGGGGTCGACTCGATGGCGGCCCGCATTCGTGAGGTGGCGCGGGCAAATGGCGTGCCCCTTGTCGCGAACCCGCCGCTGGCCCGCGTGCTGCACCTGGTGGAGTTGGACACCGAAATTCCCGCCGAACATTTCCAAGCGGTTGCCGAGATCATCGCCCATGTTTACCGCTTGAACCGGCGGGTCCGCAGATGATCGCGCCGCGAGTTCCAGGACTCCCGCCGCATTGACACAGGTCATTTCCCGCTGCGCCGAAGCGTGTAAAAGCAGATCGGTAATTCGGAGACTGAAAATGATGCGCCTCTCTGGTGTCCTTGCCGCGGCCTTCGTGGTTTTGGCGATCCCCTCGGCTGCGAACGCCGGGGATGCGGCTGCTGGTCAGGCGGTGTTCAAATCGATCTGCGGTGGCTGCCATTCGCCCGTCGCAGGCAAGAATTTTAGTGGTCCAAGCCTGTTTGGCGTTGTTGGGCGGAAGAGTGGATCGGTGGTTGGGTTCAAGTATTCCCCGGCCAATCTGGCAGCCGGGCTGACTTGGGATGTTGCAACGCTCGACGTCTACCTGAAAGCGCCGAAGGAAAAGGTACCGGGCACCACGATGGTCTATGCCGGGCTGAAAGACGACACCAAGCGGGCGGATTTGATCGCTTACCTGGAGACGTTGCGTTAGAGCCGGATAGGGTCAAGCTGACCCATCCTGCTCTATATGCCTTTGTTTGATGCGTGATTCACGCCGCGGGGTGGTTCCACCTCTGGCGATTACGCTCCAACACATGACCGGTTGACGTCAACTCGCCGATAGCCGCCCACGCGTTGTCGTGCGGGCGGAAGGCGTCAACCGCAAACGAGCACTTTGGCATGTCGACGCATATCCGAGCGGCCAATGGCCATCGGCATGGGTCTCATTTTCTTGCGCGCGGCCGCCGCACCCCGGCCCGCCGGTATCCTTTCAGCGGCTTGATGACTGCGTTCGGGTGCAATCCCCGACGCCTCGGGTTGATCCATGTCATGGCCTGACACAGCGATTCAGCCTTGGGTCCATGGCGAGGGAAAATCCCCTTGGCACAAGGAGGACGTAGCCGATGAAATTCTTATCACCCCGCATATTCGTCGTGGGAGGGTTTTTTGTCGCCTTCCTGTTGGCCTGCGCACCGACGGCTCAAGCCGTTCCAAGCTTCGCTTCGCAAACCGGGCAGCCGTGTACGGCTTGCCATGTGGGTGCATTCGGGCCGCAACTTACGCCGTTCGGGCGGGCGTTCAAGATCGGCGGCTATACCCAACAAGGGGGCGATGGGCTGGTCGCAAAAATTCCCCTGTCGGCGATGGTGCTGGGGTCGTTCAACCGCACATCGGCGGGTTACCCGCAGGGTGGGCAACCGGCATATTTCGATACGAACAACAACGCGGCCGTCGATCAGATCAGCCTCTTTCTCGCTGGCCGGATCACTGATTGGGCTGGCGGGTTCGTTCAAACCACCTATTCCGGCATCAGCCGGTCCTTCCATCTCGACCAAATCGATATTCGGCCGTTCACCCAAAGCTATGACGCGTTCGGGTCAGACCTCCGGGTTGGCTTCACGGTCAACAACAACCCGACGGTCCAGGATCCGTTCAACTCGACCTTCGCGTGGGGCTTCCCCTACGTGTTCTCCAGCATCGCGCCGCAACCCGCCGGCCTGCCGCTGCTGGTCGGCGGATTGTCCAACAATGCCATCGGTATGACGGCCTACACATGGTATGATCGGTCGTTGTACCTTGAAGCGGGTGCCTATACCTCTTTGAGCAGTTACGCCGTATCCCGCCTTGGCACCGGCTACGGTCAGGGCGCGCTACCGGGGTTCGCACCGTATCTCCGGGCCGCCTACGAATGGAACTGGAACGGCCAATCCGCCCATGTCGGCGCGTTGTTCATGAGCGCGGATGTCAATCCGGCGCTGACGGCCACCGCCAGCACCGGCATGGGAGGTCAGGACCGCTACACCGATGTCGGTGTCGACGCCGGGTACCAATTCTTGGGCGACGGGACCCATACCCTGTCCGCGTTTGCGATCTATGTGCACGAAACGCGGCAGTTGAATGCGACCAATGGGGGCAACATCGGCGCATCCAGCGCGGTCGACCACCTGCGAATTGAAACCTCGTACTGGTACAAGAATACCTACGGTCTGTCGGTGGGGTACCAGGGTATTTGGGGCAATGCCGCTCCGTCCGTGTTCACGGCCAACCCGGTCAGTGGCAGAGCCAATGGCAAGCCGAATACCAACGCGTTCCTGATCGAGGCCGACTGGGTCCCGTTCGGCAAGAGCGATTCTGTCGCCGCGCCCTTCATGAACCTCAAACTCGGCATCCAGTACGTCGCCTACACGATGTTCAATGGCTCCAGCCGGAACTACGACGGGTTCGGACGGAATGCTTCGGACAACAACACGTTGTATGTTTTCGCCTGGATGGCGTTTTAACGGCGGGACGGTCAGGCAAGCCCCGCGATCAAAATTGCGGGGCTTGGCGGCCTCTTTGGCCGCCGACACATATACCCTCCCCGCCCCACCAGGAGCCACGACGCTGGCCCGATGGGGCGTGTCACCGTCGGTACGATGACCGGCGGCCACGGCAACAGGCCCGGTCCTCGCAAAAGGCCCGGGTCCGCGTGACAGACGATCCGACCTGGTTCGCCGGTGCCGACTGGATTTTCACATAGCGATGATCTGCGCGGCCGAAACCGCTGAGAATGCCGGTTTCGGGCTATACCGACTCGGCCCGATCAGCCGATCCTGTGGATGTGAACCGGTGTTTCTGGCCAGCCTTGTGCGCTTGACGCGCTGGTGGCGCGGAAACGGGCTATCGTTCGCGAAAAGCTCTTGCCGACGCCCGCTATCTGGAACATAGAGGGAACCAATGGTTAACGGGGTATGCAGCTATTGTTCTCGCGTCGTTCTTTAGCGCGCGCAGGTTGCATACAACAACCAAAACGGGTATCGTCGATTAATTCTAAACAAACGGTTGCAAAACGCACAGCACAAGGATCGGTCGGATGGAAAAAAACAAAGCCCTCGACGCCGCGATGGCACAGATCGAGCGGGCCTTCGGGAAAGGCTCCATCATGCGGATGGGCCAACGGACCGGAAACGAGCAGATCGAGGTCATCCCTTCCGGCTCGCTTGGTCTCGATCTCGCACTCGGCATCGGCGGCCTGCCGCGCGGGCGCATTGTTGAGATTTACGGACCGGAAAGCTCCGGCAAGACGACACTCGCGCTCCACGCCATCGCGGAGGCTCAGAAGCTAGGCGGCACTTGTGCGTTTGTGGACGCCGAGCACGCGCTGGATCCGACGTATGCGCGGAAGCTGGGGGTGGATGTGGACAATCTGCTGATCTCCCAGCCCGATGCCGGGGAGCAGGCGCTGGAGATCGCCGATACGCTGGTGCGGTCGGGCGCGGTGGACGTTCTGGTGGTCGACAGTGTCGCGGCGCTGGTGCCGCGGGCCGAGCTGGAAGGGGAGATGGGCGACAGTCACATGGGCCTGCATGCGCGGCTCATGAGCCAGGCGCTGCGCAAGATCACGGGCAGCGTGTCCAAGAGCAACTGCATGCTGATATTCCTGAACCAGATCCGCATGAAGATCGGCGTGATGTTCGGCAACCCCGAGACCACGACGGGCGGCAACGCGCTGAAGTTCTACGCCTCGATCCGTCTGGAGATCCGGCGTATCGGCCAGATCAAGGAGCGCGAGGAGGTTGTGGGCAACCAGACCCGCGTGAAAGTGGTGAAGAACAAGCTGGCGCCGCCGTTCCGGCAGGTCGAATTCGACATCATGTATGGGGAAGGTGTGAGCAAGGTGGGCGAGTTGCTCGACCTCGGCGTCAAGGCGGGCGCGGTGGAGAAATCCGGTGCGTGGTTCAGCTACGACAGCCAGCGTTTGGGCCAGGGCCGCGAGAACGCCAAGCAGTTGCTGCGCGACCGCAAGGACATCGCCAAGGTGATCGAAGCCAAGATCCGCGAGCAGTCGGGTGTGGTGACGAACACCATGCTTGGCAGCCCGGAAGAGGGCGACATGGCGGAGGCCGCGGAGTAATCGCGGACCGACGTTCCAGCGGGCGGAAGTTCTGAATTTGCGGATTATGATCCGACTTTGTCATGGTCGAGCCTGACTCGGCCATGACAAATGCTTGATATGAAATGGCAAATTCCGAATTATCGCCGATGGACAGCGACAAACCGGTCGTTCGTCCTGTAGGCAGTTTTCGCGTACTGGCTGTTTCGGTAACCCTGTAGGCACCGCTCCCAACAGTTGCGATTCACTGGCACACCTGTCATAAATGGCGTACACTGCCCAGTTTGGCACGCCGTCAGTCGGCGCCTGGGATGTGTTTCTTCTGGCGTCTGACCGGCGGCACCGTTAGCAGCCGTGTGATCTTCGTGGATGGGGAAGTTCGCAAAAACCTCCGGCTCGACGATCGGTCCTCTGCCGGCCGCACGGTGGAAATCGGCGGCGCGCCGAACTTGGCGCAGTAAAACCAAATGGCGCCAAGACGCAACCACAGTAAAACAGCGGTCTCGCGCTACGTATTCGTGAAAACATGCCCATTGAAATAAAACCTTCTTCCATCGCGTCGTTTACCGTTCTAAATCCCAGTTATTGCAACACGGAAGCAAAGCATGGCGACGGCGACGCTTGTTCAGTCCCAGACGATCACGCCAGGAAACGCCGACTGGACACAGCCCCTTGGCTTTGCCCAGTTCGATCCCGCGTTCGGGACGCTGCTGGACGTCAGGATCACGATCCAAGGCGATGTCGCTGGCTCGGCCCTAATAGAGAACCTGGGTGCGACCGCCGCCTTGGCGCAACTCCAGTTGAGCGAAACCGTCTCGATCTACGGGACCGACGGTTCGGTACTGGCGGTCGGCCAAACTCGAGCCGGTGCGGGTGCCTATCTGGCCGCCAATGACGGTACGATCGATCTGAATGGTTACGGCAATTCCGGTAGAGTCATTTCCGGTATCACCGGCACCGCGACCAATACCGCGACCTATACGCCGGGCGTGGCGGCGTTCGGACTGTTCATGGGCACCGGCTCAGTGCGCCTGACCGCCACCGGATCGGTCGCATCGAGCGAAACCGGTGACGGCAACCTCCTGAGTTTGCTCCGTGCCCAGGCCGGCGCGACGGTGACCGTGCAGTACGACTACCAGCCACCGAGCGGAGGAGGCGGCGGAGGTGGAGGCGGGGGGGCCAGCGATTTCACCGTCTTTCCGTTGGACACACCGCAACAGTACTTTTGGCCCAACGAGACTGCGACACCAACGCAAAACCTGATCGTCGCAGACGCGCTGACGGGTTGGAACACCACGGTAGCGGCGGCGCAATTCAATCCGGACCTGGGCACGCTTGAAGCCGTGAGCCTGACCCTTACTGGCGACATCAACAGCGGGTTCGCCGCAGAAAACCTCGGCTTGGTTGCCGCCCCGATTGGCATGACCGATACCGCGAACGTCGTGCTGACCTTGGCGAACGGCACGCCGGTCAGTGCCAGCCCCATCGTTCAAACCACCACGACTCTCGCTGCGTACGACGGCACGACCGACTTTGCCGGCCCGTCCGGCAGAACCGCGACCGGTCTGACCGGCAGTCAAACAACGACACAATGGATTTCCGACAATCTCGCCTCGTTCATTGGCACCGGAACGATCGCATTGCCGGTGTCCGCCTCCGCCTTCTCCGCGGTCAGCGGTTCGGCCGATCTGGAGTCCAAGATTCAGACCTTGGCGGGCGCCACGGTGGGGATCAGCTACATTTATTTACCGGCAGCGGCATCCGCCGCTCCGGCCGCGCCGATTATCTCCGGCACCGCGGCGGGGCAAACCACGACCGATCGCACGACGATCGCACCCTTCCTCGGCGTGACGATATCGGACGCCACCGCAGGGGCGACGCAGACCATGACGATCACTCTGTCGTCGGTGCGGAATGGAAAACTGACCAATCTGGGCGGCGGCACCTACAACGCAGCCACCGGGGTCTATTCCGATACTGGCACCGCTGCCGCGATTACCGCCGATGTCGAGGGACTGGTCTTCACGCCAACGCGGGAACTGAACTTAGGTGGCCTTGCCATTGCCACGGTCTTCACCATCCAGGACACGGACAGCGCCGGGGCAAGCGTTTCGGACAGCAACACATCGGTCTTCGCCACCGCGGTGGTGGTACCGCCCACCATAACCGGCACGGTCGCGCACCAGACGGTGACCGCACCCGGCTCGATTGCGCTCTTCTCCGGCGTCACGATCGGCGACGACATGGCCTACCCGACCGACACGCTCACGGTTACCATGAGCGCCGCGACAAACGGCGTGCTAACCAACCTCGGCAACGGCACCTACAACGCCGCGACCGGCGTGTACACGGCCACCGGCTCCCCCACCGCCGTGACGGCCGATCTCAACGGCCTGATATTCACGCCGACATCGTTCTCGGTCGCACCCAACACCCAAACAACAAGCTTCACGATCGGCGTTTCCGACATTTACGGTGCCGCCGCCACGGGCAGCGCGACGTCCGTCGTCGCCGCTGTCAATCCGGCATCGCACTGCCTGTTTCAAAATGACGACGGGCAATTGGCCCTCTGGCAGGTCGTCGGTACGACGCTTCAAACCGCCAGTCTGATCGGACCCAATCCCGGATCGTCCTGGTTCGCCATGGGCACCGGCGCGTTCTATGCGGGCGACACATCGGATATCGTGTGGCAGAATCAAAACGGTGCGGTTGCAATTTGGCAGGTCCAAGGCGCCAGCGTTCTGGGAGGAGCGATCGTCACACCAAACCCGGGCCCGACTTGGCACATCGGCGGCATTGGTGATTTTTATGGCAACGGCAACACCGATATTCTTTGACAGAACGACAGCGGCCTGGTCGGGCTGTGGGACATGAACGGCGCCACCATCGCGCAGGCCGCCCTGTTCGCACCGAACGTCGGCCAAGCCTGGCACATCGTGGGCAACGGCGATTTCTACGGCGACGGCAACACCGATATTCTCTGGCACAACGATAACGGCGCCGTCGCTATTTGGGACGTGCATGGAACCACCATCGCCCAGGCGGGATTGGTCGCGGCCAACCCCGGGCCGACTTGGCAAATCAAGGGAACCGGCGACTTCTACGGCGACGGCCATGTCGACATCCTATGGCAGAACGCCAATGGCACCGTCGGCATCTGGGAGATGAGCGGAACAACCATTACCAAAGCCGACCTCGTCGCCGTGAGCCCTGGACCCACGTGGCACGTCGTAGGCACGGGAGACTTCAATAACGACGGCAAAACCGACATCGTCTTGCAATCCAACAACGGTTTGGTCGCCGATTGGGAGATGAACGGCAACACCGTTTCGGACGGTGCGATCCTGGCGACTCCAGGTTCATCCTGGAATGTCCTCGGGACGAACGACACAATGAGGTTCATTTATAGCGGCCAGGCCAATGAGGCGCTGTCGGCCGCGTCCACCATCGCGGAGGAGTTTGTGTTCACCGCCGCCACCGCGGGAATACACACCATCATCGGCTTCAACCCCGAACAGGACAGCATCGCGCTGCGCGCTGCGTCGTTCCCGGATTTCGGTGCTGTGCAAAATTCGATTGCCGCGATACCTGATGGGGCAATGATCGACCTGGGCAACGGCGGCTCGCTGTTGCTGGCGGGCGTCGATCGGACGTCATTGCATGCCAGCAATTTCATGCTGGGTTAGGCCGGTCGCCCGACACAGCCAGCAGTTCTAAATCGCCCTGTTGGATATCGCCGTGTGGCCGGGATCGCAACCCGAACCGGCAGCCATGCCGGCGACGGGATCGCCATGGCGTCGGATATGGCAGATCGGACGTACCGAGGCATCGCAAGTCGCTCCCTATCTGGAACTGCTGGCAACTCGGTGGTCCGCTTGCGCGCCGCAGCGATCACCCGATAATGTGCCCACGCCATCAAGGGCATTCCGCCGAAACCAAAAAAGGATCGACCGTGCGGCGGATATCGTCCCCTGCTGCGATAACCGCCGGGCCATTCCGATGGATCGCGACAAACCGCCTCTTTGTCCTGTACCTAGGGAGCTACTGCGTACTTGCTGTTTCCGTAGCCTTGCGAGCCCCGTTTCCCAATAACTACGATGAACTCGCACACCTGTCCTACATGGCGAACATCGCCCAGTATGGCACGCCGTCGGTCGGCGCCCGCGACATGTTTCTGCTCGCGCCCGCCTGGCACGTGGATTCACATCCGTGCCAAACTATCTAAACCATCCCGCCAGCTACTACCGCGTTCTCAGCCTGCTGTTGCCCGCCGACGGCTGCCCGACGCACCACACGGTCGTCGTGCTGCGGCTGGTCAACGTGTTGCTGTCGGCGCTGGCCGTGGCTTGCGCGTTGGGTCTCGCGCCTCGCAACGAAACCGACAGACCGACTTACATCGTCTACGCTGCCGCCGTCGTATTCGTCCCCATGTTAGCGGTGCTCGGAGGCGCGATCACCAATGACAACCTGGCATTACTCGGCGGCTGTGCGTGCGTGCTGGGCGCCCGCATGCTGACGGAGGTTCGCGCCGATCGGATGGGCCGCTTCCTGCTGCTGGCAGGGTGCGTGGTGGCGGCACTGGCGAAGCTGACCGCCGCGATGATGACCGGCATCTTCGTCCTGGCGTTTCTGATGACTCCCGCGGGACGGCCGCGCACGGCATCCGAATGGTGGTTCGCCGGGTGGTTGATGATGGCGGCGGCGTTGGCATGCCTGCCTTACGCGCAGGCGCTGATCGCCCATGGCTCTCCGGCACCGCAATCGGCGGCCTTCGACGGCGTCTATCGGCATCACACCGATTATCATACGCATTTGTGGGGCTGGAGACCGGATATACCGCTGTCGATATCGGAATATGCGATGCATTTTCCGGTTTGGTTGTACAGAAACTGGAACCCGTCGAACGTCATGGACGGGTGGCGGAGCGCCGCGGTGCTGGCCGGGCCGACGGTGATTTTACTGCTCGCGATTCCCACCTTCGTCGTTAACAGCGCGGTGTGGCGCGCCCGGCATCCCGTCGCCGGGGCGGCCGGCATCGCCATGGCCGCGATGGCGGTCGTCCATTTCGCATTTTCGTATCATATGCATCGACTGACGGGATCGCCGCCGTTCGACGCGGTGCCGCGATATTATTTCCCCCTCGCGCTGGCGACGGTGCCGGAGGCCGCGTGTGTCACATTGGCCTGGCTTCCAACGGGTATCCGCGGCATGCTGGCCACGCCCTTGACGTTAGCCGTGGTCGGCGCGCTTCTGGCCCTCGGGCGATAGCGGAAAGCGGCTCCCCCGCTCGACTGCGAGCGGTGCCTTTACCTCAGGCGCGGAAAACGCGATCAAGCTGACAAACAGCGGAGAATCGACATGCGGTGGATCGTCGCAGGGCTTTGCCTCATGCTTGCGGTGGCATGCGGCACGATGGTGCGACAGGCATTCGCCGCGGATGCCGAATTGGTAACGATCGTGACCAATGGCGGCAGCGATGTCGGGGGCAAGGCCGATATCCACGTCTATCCCGCGGGCACCCACACGCCCACCGGCGAAAGCGGCAAAGCCACCGTCGGCTGGGCGGATTCCGGGCAACCGATCCCGTTGCCGAACGGCAGCTACGATATTCGGGTGACCTTCAACGATGGCAGCGCCCATAAGATCGTTTGGCTCGACAATCAGGCGATCACCGGTTCCGTGAAGAAAACGGTGGAAATAGGCCTGCCGGTGGCTGAATTCACCTGCACGGTCACCAATGGCGGTTCGGATGTCGGGAACAAGGGCGATGTCCACGTCTATCCCGTCGGCACCCACACGGCGAACAGTGTCCGCAATACGGACAATGCCGGTTGGGCGGAATCCGGCCAGCCCATCCGCCTGCCCGCCGGTACCTACGACGTCCGGGTCACCTTCACCGACGGCAACGCCGAGAAAGTCGTCTGGCTCGACGCCCAGCCGCTTGCCGGGACGGTGGCGAAAACCGTCGAAATCGGCCTGCCACTCGCCGACGTTCATTACATCATCACGAATGGCGGCACCGACACCGGCGACAAGGGCGACATCCATGTCTACCCCGCCGGCAGCCATCGGGCGACCGGGACTGTCAACAATGCCAACGTCGGTTGGACCACTTCGGGCCAGACGCTGCGGCTGCCGGCCGGGGCCTACGACGTGCGCATCACGTTCGAGGACGGCAACGTCAAAAAGGTGATCTGGCTGGATAACCAGACCTTCTCCGGACAGGTCGAAAAGACCGTCGAGGTCGGCGCGGCTGTCGCCACGGTGCGGACGGTCGTCACCAATGGCGGCGACGACGTGAAGGATCGGGGCCAGGTCGTTTACTACCCCGCCGGCAAGCGCGACGGCAGCGGCATCACCTGGAGCAACTCCGGCGAAACCGTCCGGCTCCCGGAAGGGAGCTACGACATCAAAGCGCGGTTCAGCGACGGTGCCGCGCAGAAGGAGGTCTGGCTGACGAACCAGGCCTTGGCCGGGTCTGTCGAAAAAACCATCGAGGTCGGGGTCGCCATCGCCACCGTCCGCTATGTCATCACCAACGGCGGCTCGGACGTCGGCGACAAGGGCGAAGTGCATTTCTTCCCGCAGGGCCATCACGAGGCTTCCTCGATCGACTGGATCCGTTCGGGCGGCACCTCACGCCTGCCTCAGGGACGGTACGACGTCCACATCACCTTCGCCGATGGGGAGGCCAAGCGGGACCTCTGGCTTGACGACCAGACCTTTGCCGGTGCCGTGCAGAAGACCGTGGAGGTCGGCGTGCCAATCGGGGAGAGCCGGATCACAGTCACCAATGGCGGCGTCGACACGCGCGAAAAGGGCGAAGCCCACTACTACCCTCATGGCCACCATGACGGCGGATCCGTCGGTTGGGCGCGTTCGGGCGGCACGGTGCGCCTGCCGCAGGGTGTTTACGATATCCATATCACTTTCGCGGATGGCGAGCTGCGCAAGAACCTTTGGCTGGACAATCAGACGGTCGGCGCGTCCTGGGAACAAACCATCGAACTCGGCGCACCGGCCGCGGACGTGCGCTATGTCGTGACCGAACATGGCACCGACGTTGGCGATCGGGGGGAAATTCATTACTTCGCACCCGGTCGGCGCGACAGCGAGATCGCCTGGGCCCGGTCCGGCGACTCCAAGCGCCTGCCCGAAGGCGCCTACGACGTGGAGATCACCTTCGCCGACGGTTTGATCCGGCGGGAGATCTGGTTCACCAATCAAGCCTTCAGGGGCAAGGTCGAACGCAGCGCCGAGTTGGGGCTGACCCTGGCGACGGTCACGGTCTCGGTCACCGAAGGCGGTGCCGATGTCAGCGACAAAGCCACCATCACCCTGTTCGAGGGGCCCCAGCACAACAACATCGGCGCAGTCAAAGGTGGCGAATCCGCGACCGTCATCGCTGGAAAATTCGACATCCGGGCCACCTTGTACAGCAGCGAGGGATGGCTGCACGGTATGGATCTGGCCGGCAACCAGCACCTGACGATCATTCTGCAACCGCTCAAAGCCGAGCAGCTGAAGATCGGCGGACCGGCGCCGAAATCGTGCACGATCGAGGTGTATGGGGTGAATTTCGATTTCGATAAGGCGGAGCCCCGGCCCGATTCCGATCCGATGCTCAAACAGGTGCTGGCGCTGTTCTTGGGCTCGCCGGACTTCAGAGCGGAAATCGGCGGGCACACCGACAATGTCGGCGCGGCGGGCTATAACCTGAAGCTGTCGGATGCCCGCGCGGCGGCAGTGCGCAGTTGGCTGATTCATCGCGGCGTGGCGGCGGAGCGGGTGACGTCGCATGGCTACGGCGACACACGGCCGCTGGTGCCGAACAGCACCGACGACAACCGGGCGAAGAACCGGCGGGTCGAGTTGCAGCGGCCAAACTGTCGGTAGGCGCGAAGCCGGCCGTTTACGGTCGGCATGAATGCGCTCTAAACCCCGCATATGCTCATCGCCGCCATCCTTGTCGCCGCCGGATCAGGCTCCCGCTTTGGGGCCGAGACCCCGAAGCAGTTTCTGACCATCGCCGGGCAGCCGATCATCCGTCATGCCGCGCGTGCGTTGGGCGAGCATGTCGGCCTGCTGCAACCCGTCGGCGATGCCTCGACGATCGCCGACGCCTTGGGCGATGTGCCGCATCTGCCCACTGTTCCAGGC
Source organism: uncultured Acetobacteraceae bacterium (assembly GCA_903877125.1). Lineage (GTDB taxonomy): Bacteria > Pseudomonadota > Alphaproteobacteria > Acetobacterales > Acetobacteraceae > Rhodopila. The sequence continues at coordinate 18,199 of CAIRCM010000077.1, forward strand.
GGTGCCACACGCCAGGACAGCGTCCGAGCGGGGCTGGAGGCGTTGGCACCACACGCGCCCGACATCGTGCTGGTTCATGATGCCGCCAGGCCGGTCATCCCCGACGGGACCATTCCCGCTTTGGTCGCGGCGTTGCGGGTGGCCAAGGGCGCGATTCCGGCGGTGCCGGTCGCCGATACGCTGAAGCTCGTCACTCAAGGCCGGATCGAGAAGACGGTGCCTCGCGATGGGCTGTTTCGCGCCCAGACGCCGCAGGCTTTCGACTTTCAGACGCTGCTGCGCACCCACCGGTCGGGGATCGCCGGGGCGACCGACGATGCGTCGCTGCTGGAAGCGGCGGGGGAAATCGTGGCCATCGTTCCCGGCTCAGACACCAACATCAAATTGACCTATCCGGAAGACATGACCCGGCTGGAGGCCATTATGAACCCGCCGCTGTATCCCCGCGTTGGCACCGGCTTCGACGTGCATGTGCTCGCGGCGAACCGGCCGATGGTGTTGTGCGGTGTTACTGTTCCTCACGACAAAGGTCTGGCGGGGCATTCGGACGCCGATGTCGGCATCCACGCTTTGTGCGACGCGATCTACGGCGCGTTGGCCGAAGGCGATATCGGGCGGCATTTTCCGCCGTCCGAGAATACCTGGAAGGACGCGGATTCCGCTCGGTTTCTGAAGCATGCGGCGGATCGCATCGCGGCACGTGGCGGGCGGCTGTCGAATGCAGACGTGACGCTGATCTGCGAACGCCCGAAGATCGCGCCGCACGCGGCGGCGATGATGGCGCGTTTGGCGGAGATCATGGGGGTGGATGTGTCCCGCATCTCGGTCAAGGCGACGACGACGGAGAAGCTTGGGTTTACCGGGCGGGGCGAGGGCATCGCGGCGCAGGCGGTGGCGACGGTTTTGTTGCCGGATTAGCCGGGCGTGCGGGATGGCGGAGCGGTGCGGATCGATGCAGGCGCCGCGCGACACGACCACGTGCCGCCACAGGGTGGCCCGGACGAGCCAAGCCATGACGGAAAATGGTGAAATCCCCATATCCCGTCGCACCGGGATCGCGAACCACAGTCCGGCGAACCTATGCTATACCATAAAGCCACTGCGCCCTTGACAGGAACCTTCATGCGCCCAGCCGCCCTCCTCCTCGCTTTCCTGCTCGCCGCCTGCACTGCCGCCGGTTCGGGACCCTACCCGCCTGTTCCCGCCCCGATACCGGAGGCAATGCCGCTGCCACCCGTCGCGGGCCAGCCGCTCATTTGGCAACCCGGCCATTGGGATTGGACCGGCGCCAGCTACGGCTGGACCGCCGGTCAGTACGTCCCGCTCGCGGGGCATGGGCGGCTCTGGATGCGCGAACAGTGGAGCCAGACTCCGGGCGGCTGGCAGTGGCAGCCGGCCCATTGGGTCGAGGGCTGATCCTCGGCTGTTGGATATGCCGGCAGTCCATGCGTTTTTCCTCGTCAGCGGCCCCGTCCCGAAGACTGACACAGGCATGAAATCGCCGATTCGTGCCGCCGGGGATAGTCGGGCCGATCCCGCGACACATGCTATAGCCCCGGCAAGTGACCGTCCGGCCTTGCGGCACCGGCCATCCGGGTGTTAGTCCCCCGCCAATCCTGAACCTGCCATCTTTGCAAGGGCCACGCCTTATGTCGTCCACGTTTGAAACGGTCGCCGGAATCATCGCCGAGACGTGCGACATCGAGATCGACACCATCAAGACGGAAAGCCACGCGATCAACGATCTCGGCATCGACAGCCTGGATTTCCTCGATGTTGCCTTCGCCATCGACAAGGCTTTCGGGATCAAGATGCCGCTTGAGCAGTGGACCCAGGAAGTCAATGACGGGAAAGCCAAGACCGAGGAATATTTTGTCCTCGGCAACCTCTGCCGGCATATCGACGCGCTGGTGGCGGCGAAAAAAGCCTAAATCCCATGCGCCTCGAATACTTCCAGATGGTGGACCGGATTATCGTCCATGACATGGACGCCCGCACCATCCGGATGGAGGGGCTGGTTCCCGACGCCAGCCCCATCTTCGAAGGCCACTTCCCCGGCTACCCGATCCTGCCCGGCGTGCTGATGATCGAGACGATCGCCCAGGCCGGCGGCTGGCTCGTGCTCATGCACCTGCGCTTCGCCGCCATGCCCTTTCTGTTGCAGGTCGAGAAGGCGAAGATGCGCAACTTCGTCTCCCCCGGCCAACGGCTGGAAACCTCGGCGAAGCTGATTCATGACGGTTCCGGCTACGCTGTGATCGAGGGCAGCATCGCTTCGGAGGGCAAGAAGGTGTGCGACGCCGAAATTCGGTATCGCGTGGTGCCCTTCCCCAGCGAGACTTTGCGGGAAACCATGTTCGACACTGCGCGCCGCATTGGCGTGCCGGAGGAATTCCTCGCCCATGGATAACCACGACGCCGTCATCACCGGCATCGGCCTGATCTCCTGCCTCGGCGAAGGCGTCGATGCCCATTGGGCCGCGCTGAACGCGTTTCAGCCGGTGGTGGACGCGACCAGCTTCCCCGGCTTCCCAGTGCACCCGATGGCACCGCTGACGCTGGATAAGCAGATATCCAAACGCGAGCAGCGGCAGATGGAGCCGTGGCAGCGCTTCGGCACCTATGCCGCGGGCGCCGCGCTGGATGCCGCCGGCATCAAGGGCAACGCGGCACTGCTGTCCCGCATGCACATGATCGTGGCCGCCGGCGGTGGGGAACGCGATTACGCCGCCGACGAGGCCATCATGACGGGCCTGCCGAAGGCCGCCGATCCCGATGGGTTCCTCAACGAGCATCTGCTGAGCGACCTTCGCCCCACCTTGTTCCTGGCGCAGCTTTCCAACCTGCTCGCCGGCAATATCTCCCTGGTGCATGGCGTTATCGGTTCCTCGCGGACGTTCATGGGCGAGGAATCCTCCGGCGCCGATGCCGTGCGCATCGCCTGTGCGCGCATCGCCGCGGGCCAGGGGGACTGTTTCCTGGTGGGCGGATCCTACAACGCCCAGCGCGCCGATACACTGGCGATCTACGAGATGGGCCACACGCTTTGGCACGACGGGTTCGCCGGCGTCTGGGAGCGGCAGGCGCGGGGGGGCGGGATGATCCAGGGCTCCCAGGGCTGCTTCCTGGTGATCGAAAGCCGGGCCCATGCCGACGCGCGCGGAGCCGCAAAACTGGCTCGCATCCGCTCGGTCGCGACCGATCGGTCCACCCGGCGTCCGGGCGAGGCAACCGCGAACGCCCGCCAGCAACTCGCCGCGCTCCAGGGCACCTACGATCCCGCCAGCATCGCGGTGATTTCCGGCGCATCCGGCGTAGCGGCGCCGACGACCGAGGAATCGGCGTTTCTGCGCGAGCTCGGCCTGCCGGTCCGCGCCACCGGCAACGCTATCGGGCACGGCATGGAACCGTCTTTCGTCACCAACCTCGCCATCGCTGCCGCCGCTGTCGCAAACGGGACGCTGTTTCCGCCGCTGGAAGCGACGGAACAACCGATGACCGGCCCCTTGAAAGACATGCTCGTCACATCCTGGGGTCACTGGCGCGGCGAAGCGCTGGCCCATGTCAGCTCGGTTTAGGAGCCTCGGATGAACGATACCGATCACCTGGGCCGTCCCGTCGTTGTCGTGACGGGAATCGGCGTCATCACCTCCCTCGGGCAGGGTGTGGAGGCGAACTGGAAGGCACTGACCGCGGGCGTGTCCGGGATCAAGCGCATCACACGCTTCCCGGTGACCAACATGAAGACCACCATCGCCGGCACGGTCGATTTCATCCCGGTCGACGAAATCTCGGCGCCCGCGCTGTCCGAACGGATGGCCGATCTCGTGGTCGCGGAAGCGCTTGCCACGGCGAAGATCGGTCCGGACGGCGACTTCCCCGGTCCGCTGTTCCTGGCTCTGCCCCCGGTCGAGATGGAGTGGCCTCAGCGCATGGGCCTGGCGGCCGGGCCGAACGAGACCGTCACCTACGCCGATCTCCTTCGCAATGCCGGCAAGCCGGAGAACGCCCGGAACTACCCCCGCTTCCTGTTCGGATCGGTCGCCGAAAACCTCGCGGTCCGCTTCGGCACCAAGGGTTCGCCGATTTCCACCTCCACTGCCTGCGCCTCCGGCGGGACCGCGATCCAGTTGGGTGTGGAGGCGATCCGCCGCGGCGAGTCCAAAGCAGCGCTGGTCGTGGGCACCGATGCGTCGGTCAATCCGGAGAGCCTGATCCGGTTCTCTCTGTTATCCGCCTTGTCCACGCGCAACGACGATCCGGCCAAGGCTTCGCGCCCGTTCTCCAAGGATCGCGACGGTTTCATCATGTCAGAGGGCGCCGGCGCGCTGGTGCTGGAAAGTCTCACACATGCCCGCGCCCGGGGCGCGACCATTCTGGGTGTAATCGAAGGCTGCGGGGAAGCCGCCGACGGATTCCACCGGACCCGGTCCTCACCGGACGGCAAGCCGATCATCGCCTGCATCCGCAACGCGTTGGAAGATGCCGGGCTGCGGGCCGAGGATATCGGCTACATCAACGCGCATGGGACCAGCACGCCCGAGAACGACAAGATGGAATGGACCGGCGTTCAAGCTGTGTTCGGTGAACGGGCCGGGGCGATCCCGATTTCGTCGAACAAGTCGATGATCGGACATACGTTGACCGCCGCCGGGGCGATCGAGGCGATTTTCACTCTGCTGGCCCTGCAGAGAGGCGTGCTGCCGCCAACGATCAACTATGACACGCCCGATCCCGCCGTGCCGGTCGACTGCGTGCCCAATGTCGCGCGCGAGGCCAAGGTCGCATATGCGATTTCCAACTCGTTCGGCTTCGGCGGCCAGAACGTCTGCGTGGTTGTCGGGGCGGCGTGACGCGCGCGCTCGTCATCGGCGGACGGCGGGGCATCGGCGCGGCAGTGGTGCGGACCCTTGCTGCCCGCGGTTTTGAGGTCACCTACACCTACCGGACCGATCCGGGGCCCTTCGAACCGCCGATCGCTGGCATTCAACTCGACCTCGCCGAGCCCTCGGCAGTGGATGCGTTTGCCTCCGAGCAGGAGGATGGGCCGGCCTGGGATGCGCTGGTGCAGGTTGGCGGCACCACCTATGACTCGCTGGCCGCGACGATGGACCAGGACAAGGCGGCCGCCGTCATGCAGGTGAATTACTTCGCCTTTGCCCGCATCGCGCGTGCCGTCGTCCGGCCGATGATGCGCGCCAGGACCGGGCGGATCGTGGCCATTGGATCGGTCATCGGGCAGTTCGCCAGCCAGGGCAACGCGGCCTACGCCGCGTCGAAAGCCGCGCTGCTGGCCTATGTGAAATCGCTGGCGATCGAGAGCGCGCGGCGCGGCGTGACCGTCAATTATGTCGCACCGGGTTTCGTCGATACCGAGATGATGACGCCATTCGCCGACTACCGCAAAGCGACGGAGGGCCGGATTCCCGCCGCCCGCTTCGGTCAGCCCCAGGAAATCGCCGACGTCGTCGCCTTCCTCGCGAGTAGGGAAGCCAGCTACGTCAATGGCGCGTATATTCCCGTCGATGGCGGCTTGACCGCCTCGGCCGGCGTTCCGCGGAGTTGAACATGGACATGATCGAAGCCTTTTGGCAGGCCCGCCAGCGTGGCGAATTCTTTCCAGTCGCCTACTACGACAAGCTCTCGATCGAGCAGGCCTACGACGTGCAACTCGGCTTGATCGAACGGCGCGTCGCGGCCGGGGAGAAGCATATCGGCTGGAAGGTCGGGCTCACATCGGTCGCGATCCAGCAGCAGTTCCAATGCCATGAGCCGGTGTTCGGATGCATCCTGGATACGGTGCCGTCGGGCCACGTCTTCGCACCGGCCGATCTGATCCAGCCAGGGTTCGAGAACGAGCTTTGCATGCGAATCGGCCGCGACCTGCCGGCCAGCATCGGCCTGGACGAGGCCCGAGCGGCCGTGGAGTCAGTACACCCGGCGTTGGAGATCATTGAAACGCGTGGGCCGTTCACCGCCCAGCTTGCGCTTGCTCTGGCTGACAATGCTCAGCAGAAGACCTGTGTGCTTGGACGGGGCATCGCGCTCCCGGGGGACCTTGAGTCGATCGAGGCCGTGGTTACCATCAACGGACAGGAAGCGGGGCGCGGGCTCGGCAGCGCGGTTTTGGGCAATCCGCTGCATTCGATCGTCTGGCTGGCGAAGAAGCTGGCGGAACGTGGCCGACATATCCGCGCGGGCGACATCGTGATGACCGGGTCGTTCACGCGGCAGTTCGCGATCGCGCCGGGGGATCGCATCCATGTCGCGTTCGCGGGTATCGGGGATGTGGAAACCGCGATGACGGTGTAAGACGCGCCGCATGCGCGCCCTGCAACTCATCACCGACCGCGAACTGTCCCTGTCCGAGGTCGAACCGCCGCCCCCTCCCGCCGCCGGCGAAGTCCAGCTTCGCATCCGCATGGTCGGGCTGAATCATATCGACGTCTGGGGCCTGCGCGGCATGGCCTTCGCCAAACGGAAATACCCGCTGACGGTCGGCGCCGAAGCAGCGGGCGACGTTATCGCCGTCGGTCCTGGCGTGACCAATGTCGTGCCGGGGGACCGGGTGGTGCCGTTTTCGGCGCTGACCTGCGGCACCTGCAAAGCCTGCCGGCGCGGGCGGGACAATCTGTGCGAGAATGTCGGCGGTGTTCGCGGCTTCCATGTCGACGGATTCGCCCAGGACATCACCAACCATCCCGCTCGGCTTGTCGTAAAGATCCCCGATGGCGTCGCGATGGAAGATGCCGCCTGCATGGCCGTCGCCTATTCCACCGTGGAGCATATGCTGTTCGACAATGCGCAGTTGGAACCGGGGGAGACGGTTCTGGTGCAGGCCGGTGGATCGGGCATCGGCACGATCGCGGTGAAGATCGCGAAATCGCTGGATTGCATCGTGATCGCGACCGCGGGATCGGACGAGAAATGCGCTCGGGTCAAAGCGCTGGGCGCGGATCACGTCATCAACTATCGCACCGACCGGTTCGAGGGCGTCGTGCGGCGGCTGACGGGCAAGAAGGGCGTGGATGTCGTCTTCGAGCATGTCGGCGCCGACACGTGGCAAGGGTCGTTGTTCTCGCTGAAGCGCGGCGGGCGACTGGTGACCTGCGGGGCGACGTCAGGCCCGTCGGGCTCAATCAACCTTATGCAATTGTTCCAACAGCAGTACCGGATCGTTGGGTCGTTCGGATCGCCGCTGTCGGCGTCGGAACGGGGGCTGGCGCGAATCGCTTCCGGCGTGCGGCCGGTGATCGACACGGTGTATCCGCTGGATAAATTCCGGGAGGGCGTTGGACGGTTGGAACACCGGGATGTCTTCGGGAAGATTCTGGTCGCGTTGTAAATGCCCCGCCAACTCGCGCTTTACGCCGACCGCATCCTCGGCCGCATCGTCAAGGGGGTGTTCCACCTCCTTCGCCGAGCGAATCCCGATCGCAGTTCCGACATCTGCGGCGCGATCACTCGGCGGATCGGCCCCTGGCTCCCGGCGCATCGCATCGGCCGGGCCAACCTGCGCGCCGCGTTCCCGGACAAGGATGCGGTCTGGATCGAGGCTACGTTACGGGACTCGTGGGAAAACCTGGGGCGGGTGGTTGGTGAGTACGTCCATATGGCACGCATCTGGGACTACGACCCGGCCCACCCGAACGCCGGGCGGATCGTGACCGATTCAGCCGACATGTTCGGCCTCCTGAAAGACGACGGCAAACCCGCGCTGTGCTTTTCCGCGCATCTGGCGAATTGGGAACTCCCGGCTATTGCCGCGGCCGCGCACGGCCTGCCCTCTGCCGTGGTCTACCGCATGCCCAACAACAAGGCCGTCGCGCGGGAGATCACGCGAATCCGTGCGCCGTTGATGGGAAGACTCATCCGGACTCGTAATCAGGCGGCGCTGGAGATGGCGGCGGCGTTGGAACGGGGCGAGCATCTGGGGATGCTCGTCGACCAGCATTTTTCGCGCGGTGTCGACGTCACTTTCTTCGGGCGCACCTGCAAGGCCAATCCCTCGATTGCGCGTCTGGCCCGTCGCTTCGACTGTCCGGTGGTCGGTGTGCTGGTGATCCGGGAGCCGAACCGCCGGTTTCGCATTGCCGCGGAGGGCCCGTTCGACCTGCCGCGCGATGCCGCGGGTGACATCGACGTCAAGGCGGCGACCCAGCTTGTCACCGATGTGGTGGAACGCTGGGTGCGCGAAAACCCTGGCCAGTACCTGTGGTTTCACCGCCGCTGGCGGTGAGGCCTATCGCCCTGGCCCCAGGATCGGATTGGGCAGCGGCGGCGGTTGCACGTTCGCGTCGGGTCCATCTCCGCGGCAGACGAGGAACAGCATCAGCACGACGGCCCAGCCGACGGTTGCCACACCAAGCCCGACCAGCGTGTAAATCGTCCCCATTTGGGACGCCGGGACGCCGGACGATCTGATGGATGCGTAGAGCGGCGTGAGAAACACCGGGGAAATCACAAACACAGTGACCGCCCACCAGGCGAGATGCACCCCGAACCAAACCGCGACTTCCCTGCCGGTGGTCTTCATCGTTCCGCTCCCATGAGGTGACCGAGTTGGGGCCGCTGACATCGTAATGTCAAAAAAAATCTTTGTGTGCTGCCCCTCCAACGACCGCTTCGGACACGGCAGCCACGACCAGCCCGCTTGACCGCCTCCCCCCCCAGCGACCATTGTCCGCGGCGGCGAATGTATGACTCACAGGGAGTAAGCGCGATGCCTCAGGTAACCCTGACGGTGAACGGCAAGCAGCACACGGTGACGGTCGAAGCCCGCACCCTGCTGGTGGAATTACTGCGGGAAAAATTGGGCCTGACCGGTACCCATGTCGGCTGCGATACCAGCCAATGCGGCGCCTGCGTCGTGCATGTCGACGGCATTGCCGCCAAGACCTGCACCATGCTGGCCCTCCAAGCCGACGGCACCAGCGTGGCCACGATCGAGGGTCTGGCGGCGGCCGATGGCACGCTGCACCCGATGCAGGAAATGTTCCGCGAGCATCATGCGCTGCAATGCGGGTTCTGCACCCCGGGGATGGTCATGAGTGCCATCGATCTGGTCAACAGCCACCCCGAAGGCATGACCGAGCGCGAAATCCGGGAAGGGCTGGAGGGCAATCTCTGCCGCTGCACCGGGTACCACAACATCGTCAAGGCGATCGCGGCGGCGCAGCCGCTGATGCACGCAAAATAAAAACCTGACCACAGGGAGAACGATGATGGGCTTCGAGGGCATCGGTGCATCCGTACGCCGCAAGGAGGACGTGCGTTTCCTCAGCGGACGCGGCAATTACACAGACGACATCAACCGTCCCGGGCAGTTGTACGCGGTCATGCGCCGCGCCGACCGTCCGCACGCGACGATCGACGCAATCGACACCACGGCGGCCAGCAAGGCCCCGGGTGTGGTCGCCATCTTCACCGGCGCGGACATGGCGAAGGAAGAGATCGGAGGCCTGCCCTGCGGCTGGCAGATCCACAACAAGGACGGCTCGCCGATGGCCGAGCCGCCGCATCCGGTGCTGGCGGTGGGCAAGGTGCGGCATGTCGGCGACCCCGTCGCCGTCGTGATCGCTGAGACCAAGCAACAGGCGCGCGACGCCGCCGAACTGATTGCCATCGCCTACACCGACCTGCCGTCGGTGTCGTCCACCACGGACGCCCTCGCCCCAGGCGCGCCCGAGGTTCATGACGGCGTGGCCGGGAACCTCTGCTACGACTGGCATATCGGCGACAAGGCAGTGGTCGATGCCGCTTTCGCGGGGGCGGCGCATGTCGTGCGACTCGACCTGGTGAACAACCGGCTGGTGCCGAACGCGATGGAGCCGCGTGCGGCCATCGGCGATTATGACACATCCAGTGGCGATTATACGCTGTACACGACGAGCCAGAACCCACACGTGATCCGTCTGCTGATGGGCGCCTTCGTGCTGCACATTCCGGAAAACAAGTTGCGGGTCGTGGCGCCGGATGTCGGCGGTGGGTTTGGGTCCAAGATCTACCACTACGCGGAAGAGGCGATCGTCACCTGGGCGTCGGCGAAAGTGCGCCGGCCGGTGAAATGGACCGCCGACCGCACCGAAAGCTTCATGTCGGACGCGCATGGCCGGGACCATGTATCGACCGCCGAAATGGCCGTCGACAAGGAAGGCAAATTCCTGGGGTTGCGGATCACGACGCTGGCGAACATGGGGGCCTATCTGTCCACCTTCGCCCCCTGCGTGCCGACCTATCTGTATGCGACCCTTCTGGCCGGCGTGTACACAACCCCGGTGATCTACTGCAACGTCAAGGCGGTCTTCACCAACACGGTTCCTGTCGATGCCTATCGCGGCGCCGGACGGCCGGAGGCGACGTTCCTGCTCGAGCGTCTGGTCGATTGCATCGCGCATGACACCGGCCTCGACCGGGTGGAAATCCGCCGCAAGAACTTTATTCCCGCCGACGCCTTCCCGTACCAGACGCCGGTTGCGCTGGCTTACGACAGCGGCGACTACCAAACGACGCTGCGGGTGGCGCTGAAGAATGCCGATTGGGATGGGTTCGAGGCACGTCGCGCTGCCGCCAAGTCTCGGGGAAAACTGCGTGGCATCGGGATTTCCACCTATCTGGAAGCCTGCGGCATCGCCCCCTCGGCGGTTGTGGGATCGCTTGGGGCGCGTGCGGGTCTTTATGAAGTGGCGAATATCCGGGTGCACCCGACCGGCAGCGTGACGGTGTTCACCGGCACGCACAGCCATGGGCAGGGCCACGAGACCACGTTGGCGCAGTTGGTCTGCGATCAGCTTGGCGTGCCGCTGTCCCAGGTCGACGTGGTGCATGGCGACACCGCCAAAATCCCATTCGGCATGGGCACCTACGGCAGCCGCTCCCTGGCCGTCGGCGGGTCGGCGATGGTGAAGGCGATGGATAAAATCATCGCCAAAGGCAAGAAAATCGCCGCCCATCTGATGGAAGCCGCGGTCGAGGACATCGAGTTCGCCGACAACACCTTCAAGGTTGCCGGCACCGACAAGACGAAGTCGCTGACCGATATTTCCCTCGCTGCCTATGTCCCGCACAACTACCCGATCGACGAGATCGAGCCGGGGCTGGACGAGACCGCGTTCTACGATCCGAAGAACTTCACCTTCCCCGGCGGTTGCCACATCGCGGAGGTGGAGATCGATCCGGAGACGGGCGTCACCGAGGTGATCAACTTCACCGCCGTGGACGACGTTGGCCGGGTGGTGAACCCGATGATCGTCGAAGGCCAGATCCAGGGCGGCGTCGCCCAGGGGATCGGTCAGGCTCTGCTGGAATCGGCCATCTACGACAAGCAAGGCCAGCTGCTGAGCGGGTCGATGATGGACTACACCATGCCGCGGGCGGACAACCTGCCCAACTTCAACGTGTCCACCGAGAACACCATGTGCACCCACAACCCCCTGGGGTCGAAGGGGTGCGGCGAGGACGGGGCCATTGGCTCCCCACCCGCCATCATGAACGCGGTCATAGACGCGCTGAGAGAGTATGGCGTGCGGCATATCGACATGCCCGCGACCGGGCCGAAGCTGTGGTCGATCATACAGGCTGGCCAGACCAAAATGGCGGCGGAATAAAGGAGTCGGAACGATGTACGATTTTACCTACTCGAAACCGGCCAGCCTCGCCGATGCGGTGGCCGCGTTGTCCAAGGACGACGAAGCCAAGGCACTCGCAGGCGGCATGACCTACATCCCGGTGCTGAAGCAACGGTTGGCGAAGCCGTCGGCGGTGGTGGACCTCTCCGGCCTCGGCCTGTCGGGAATCACGGTGACCGCGACGACCGTGACCATCGGCGCCATGACAAATCACAACACGGTCGCCAAGAGCGCCGACGTGCAAAAAGCCATCCCGGCGCTGGCGGCCTTGGCCGGCGGCATCGGCGATGAGGCGGTGCGGCATCGCGGCACGATCGGCGGTTCGCTCGCCAACAACGACCCGGCGGCGTGCTATCCGGCGGCTGCCCTGGCGCTGGGCGCGACGATCAAGACCAACAAGCGGTCCATCGCAGCGGACGACTACTTCCAGGGCATGTTCACCACCGCGCTGGAGCAGGGCGAACTCATCACGTCCGTCGAGTTTCCCATCCCGCAGAAAGCCGCCTACGAAAAATTCAAAAACCCGGCGTCGCGCTATGCCATCGTTGGCGTTTTCGCGGCCAAGTTCGCGAATGGCGCCCGCGTCGGCGTGACCGGTGCCAGCCAAAGCGGCGTGTTCCGGCATGAAGGGATGGAGAAAGCCCTTTCGGCCAACTTCTCCCCGGACGCGACGGTCGGGGTCAGCACCCCAGCCGACAACATGAACGGCGACATCCACGCCAGCGCCGAGTACCGCGCGCATCTGGTGGGTGTGATTACCAAGCGGGCTGTCGCCAAGGCGTAAGATCGGCCTGGAAACAGGAGACGGCCCCGGACAGCGTTCCGGGGCCGTTTTCGTTGGGCGGCCGCTCGGTCGACCTTGCGTCATGCGGAACCATGAATTACCTTATTCGGTAATCTCCGCCTGAGGCCTCCCCATGGACATCACCAAAG
>CAIRCM010000078.1 GCA_903877125.1 uncultured Acetobacteraceae bacterium
CCTCATGATGGAAGCCGCACCACCAGTAACGGCTGTTGGGTCGGAGAAAGAGGTGCAGCTTACCGTCAAGCAGGGACAGCTTGGTGGGGCTTGGCTGCTTGGCGTGATCCAATGCGCTGCGGCAATTACGTTGCATATTGACAACACAATAGCGGCAGCCGCGTGCAGCGTCCTACCGCTTTCCTGTGTAGCGCTTAACCCACTGGAATAACGTATGAATTCAGGGGTTTATCCTTGCTTTGAAGTCCGCGGCGTCGAACAGGCTCCAGACGGCCATCATCATCAGGCCCACCGCACCACCGAAATAGCCGCCGTAGATGGCAATCAGGAACTGCGCGATCAGCACCGGCGCCTTGCCGATCCGCATCGCACCGGACATTGCCTGGACCAGTTCCCGCCCGCCGGCGAACACGATGGTAGCGAGCAGCAACAGCCAGGGGATAACGGCGTCAAAGGTGGCGCCGGGCGTGAACAGCAGCAGCAATGCCCCAATCAGGCCACCGACCAATGTGATCGGGGTCAACAGCCGCAACGACAGGCCACCTATCGCGGCGATTCCGTCGCGATAGGCCAAGGCGCTGGCAATGGTACCCGGCAGCAGCGCCACGGTCGAGGTGGCGTTGGCGATCACCGGTGGCAGGCCGGCGAAGACCAGGGCCGGGAACGTCACGAACGAACCACCGCCGGCAACCGCGTTCATGGCACCAGCCAACAACCCCGCGCCCACCAGAAGAAGGAACGTGCCGTTCATGGCGCGTCGGGCACGTTGCGCTCCAACTCCGCCAGCCAGACCGTCGCATTGCCGTCCGACGGCGCCCGCCAGTCGCCGCGGGGCGACAGCGACCCGCCTGCCGAGACCTTCGGGCCGTTCGGCATCGCGCTGCGCTTGAACTGGCTGAAGGCGAAATAACGCTTCAGGAACTCGCGCATCCAATGCTTGATCGTCACTAAATCGTATTGCTTCCGCCGTTCGGGCGGGAAGTGCGGGGGCCATGCGCCGCGCTCCGCGTCTTCCCAGGTGTGCAGCGCCATGAACGCGATCTTCGACGGCGGGAAACCGTAGCGGAGCGTGTAGAACAGGGTAAAATCCTGTAGCGCATAAGGCCCGATCCTGGCCTCGGTGCTCTGGGGGGGCTCGCCAACGCCGACGGGGACCAGTTCGGGGGATATTTCGGTCTCGACGACCGCGGTCAGCGTGGCACAGACGTCGTCGGAGAAGCGCTTCGTGCCGATCACCCAGCGGATCAGATGCTGAATCAGGGTTTTCGGCACGCCGGCATTGACGTTGTAATGTGCCATTTGATCACCCACGCCGTAGGTGCACCAGCCCAGCGCCAATTCGGACAGATCGCCGGTGCCGATTACGATGCCACCGTTGCGATTGGCGATCCGGAACAGATAATCGGTGCGCAGGCCGGCCTGCACGTTTTCGAAGGTGATGTCGTACTGGTTCGCGCCGGTCGCATAGGGATGGCCGATATCGCCCAGCATCTGGATTGCGGCGGGTTTGATATCCAGCTCGGCCGCCGTCACCCCCAAGGCGGTCATCAAGGCCCAGGCGTTGCCTTTGGTATAATCCGACGTCGCGAAACCCGGCATGGTGAACGCGAGAATATTGGCGCGTGGCAAACCCAGCCGGTCGAACGCCTGGGCGCATACGATCAGCGCCTGGGTGGAATCGAGGCCCCCGGAAATGCCGATCACCACCTTCTGCAGCCCCGTCGCCTGCAAGCGCTGCATCAGACCGGAGACCTGGATATTGTACGCCTCGAAACAATCCTGCTCCAGCCGAGCGACGTCGGCCGGAACGAAGGGGAAGCGTTCCAACGTGCGCAGGAAGCCGACATCTTCCATCGGCGGTGCCAGCGTGAACCCGACGCTGCGAAATTCTGGGGCCTCGCGGCGGCGATTGGTGTCGAACGACCCCATCTGCAGCCGTTCCTGTCGGAGCATATCCAGATCGATGTCCGCTACCGCCGCGCTGTCTTCCGCGGGAAACCGCTCGGTTTCCGCCAGCGTGGTCCCGTTTTCGAACACCGAGGCCTGGCCGTCCCAGGCCAGGTCGGTGGTTGATTCGCCCGCGCCCGCGGCAGCGTAGAGATAGGCCGCGAGGCAGCGCGCCGATTGCGAGCGGCACAGCAGTTTGCGGGTTTCCGCCTTGCCGATCGTGATGTTGCTGGCGGACAGATTGGCCAGCACCGTGGCACCGGCCAGTGCCGCCGCACTGCTGGGGGGAGCCGGAACCCAGACGTCCTCGCAGATTTCCGCGTGGACGACCAAGCCCTTGAGGTCGTCGGCCGCGAACAGCAGGTCGGTACCGAACGGTACTTGGCGGCCGGCGACGACGATGGCGCCGCCCTCCTGCCCGTCGCCGCTGACGAAATGGCGGGTTTCGTAGAATTCGCGATAGTTCGGCAGGTGAATCTTCGGCACGACCCCGAGTATCTGGCCGCGATGGATCGCCACCGCGCAGTTGAACAGCGCGTCGCGATGGCGAAGCGGCGCGCCGACCAGCAGCAGGGGCATCAGCGCGACGGATCCGTGCACGATCGTGTCGATCGCTGCCTCCACCGCATCCAGCAGCGTCGCCTGTTGCAGAAGGTCGCCAATCGCGTAGCCGGATACGCCGAGTTCGGGAAACACCGCGACCGCGACAGCGCGACCGTGACAGTCCCCGGCCATGCGCAAGATGGTCCGCGCATTCGTCGCGGGATCGGCGATCGCGGTGCGCGTGGTGCAGGCCGCGACGCGGGCGAAACCGTGACGATAGAGCGACCGGAAGCTCATCGGGGTTGGACGACCATTCGCATGATCGCCAGAGCCTCCTCCACCATCGCCGCGCTCACATCCAGATGCAGGCAGGCGCGGCCGCGATAGGCGTCGGTCGAGGACACCGACACGCCGTGCGGGCGCAGCCGAGCGGCGAATTCGGACACGGTCATGCCGGTGCCGGTGAGATCGAAGAATACGAGGTTGGTTTCCGGCATCTCCACCGTGATGCCGGGAATTTGCGCCATGCCGCGTGCGAGGGCGGCGGCGTTGGCGTGGTCCTCGGCCAGCCGGTCGACGTTGTGTTGCAGTGAATAGAGGCACGCGGCCGCGTTCATACCGCCCTGGCGCAGTGCCCCGCCCAGCCGTTGCTTCCAGCGCCAAGCTTGGCCGATGAAATCCCGGCTGCCCGCCAAAATGGCTCCCAATGGCGCACCCAGGCCCTTGGTGAAGTCCAGCCACACCGTATCGCAGGGCGCGCAGATGTCGGACGCCGGCACGCCGAGCGCGACCGCGGCATTCATCAACCGGGCCCCGTCCATGTGCACTTTCATGCCATGCGTGTGGGCGACGTCGGCCACCGCTTGCAGACCGGCGACGGTCCAGCAGGCGCCGCCGCCTTTGTTGGCGGTTTGCTCGACCTCGACCAGGGTCTGCGCCGGAGCGTAGCGGGAGATCGGGCGGATGGCCGCGCGCAGCGTGTCGGCGGAGAAGATGCCCCGATCCCCGGGCAGGCCCTTGAACAGCACGCCACTGATCGCGCCTGGACCGCCACCCTCGCTGGATTGGATATGCGCATCCTCATGTGCAAGGATTTCGTCGCCCGGGCGTGTGTGGGTGGCGATCGCGACTTGGTTGCACATCGTGCCGGTGGGCAGGAACATCGCGGCCTCCTTGCCCAAAAGCTTCGCGGCGTAGTCGCAAAGGGCCCAGATCGACGGGTCCGACCCGGCCTGTTCGTCGCCCACCTCGGCGTCCAACATCGCTTCGCGCATCGCCCGCGACGGCTTGGTGCGCGTGTCGGAATACAGGTCGATGCGCACGGGCTGCGAGAAGTCGAAGCGGTCGGGTTCGTAGCTCATGAGGGCGGGTCTTTCGCGCTGGGGCCTGCGGTGTATCGTGCAATCCCTTATCGCAAAGGGCGGGCCGATGAAAATCTCCAACTTCCTGTTCCCCGAGAGCCGCTCGCCGGCCGAGGATGCGCGGATCATCGATGAGACGTTCGCGGAAGCACTGCTGACCGACCGGCTGGGGTATGACGTGATCTGGCTGGCGGAGCATCACTTCGACGGCATCTGCGCCTATGTCGATCCCGTCGCCTTCGGCGCCGCTTTGGCTCGGACCACGACCCATGCCCATATCGGCTTCGCGGTGGCGCAGATGGCGTTGCACCATCCGATCCGGATGGCCGAGCAGATGGCGTTGATCGACAATTTATCCGGTGGGCGGCTGATTGTGGGGTTGGGGCGGGGGACAGCTTACAACATCTACGACTACCAGGGCTTCGGGATCGACCACACCGAGGCGCAGGGCCGGTTCGAGGAAGCGGAGGCGATCATGCTCGAAGCCTGGAAGGGCGGGCCGTTCGAGCATCATGGCCGGTATTTCGACCTGAAGCTGCCCGAATTGCGCCCTGCCCCATTCACCAAACCGCACCCCTACGTGATCCGCGCGGCGGCAACCGAGCACGGCATGCTGGATATCGCTCGTCAGGGGCGCCCGTTCATGATGAACGTACAGACCAACGCCGAGACCGCTCGGCGGATGGGACTATATTGCTCAACGCTGCGCGAGATCGGGCTGGATGACGCGGCAGTGGCCCAACTGGCGGGAGAGTGCTGGGTCTGGCGCAATGTCTGCGTGGCCGAGACGGACGCCGAGGCAGAACGGATCGCGGTGCCGGCGTTTCACGCGATGCAGGAACTGCGGGCGGCGATGCGACAGAAGGTGTACGCCGAACAGGGCGTTTCGATCGTTCCGATGCCGGCCGCGGGAACGGCCCCGCCGGCCCGTACAGTGGTGGAACACTCGCTGGTTTATGGGTCTCCGGCGACGGTGGCGGAGAAATTATCGGCGCTGCGAACAACCGGCATTGGCGGTTTGATCATGCAGTTCCGGCTTGGGCCGATGTCGTACGAGGACACTGCCCAAAGCCTGCTACTGTTCCGCGAGCAGGTTGCACCCGTGCTGATGTAATACAGCGCTACTTTGGTGCGATTTTTTCGGCTGTGCTGGACACGGCGCGTCCGGTCGCGGTCAAATCCTGTCCCGCTCCTTCGATTGTGTGACAAGCCGCCAGGAGCGACAGGAGCATCGACACGGCCACGGATTTCTTCATCATCCGAGGGTCTCTACCTCCACACGGTTCGTGTTGTACGTCGTCGCTCCAGATGGGGCCGAACGGTCGGATGTCAAGACGTTGGAGCAACCTTTGCGATCTACACCCGCATGATCGGGCGTAAACCAAGCTCCCTCCTTGATCGACACGCAGCCCGGCGCGATGCGTGGCGTCACCTCGGCCAGAAGGATTGTCGCACCGATGGCGTTGAACACACGAACGGCTTGGCCATTGCGGATATTGCGTTTGCCGGCATCGGCGGGGTTCATCCAGACCGTATCGGGATCGACGCGCGCGAGTTGCGGCTGATTGCCGTGGATCGAATGGGTCCGGGCACGGGACTTTGGCGTGCTGAGCAATAGCGGGAATTTTGGATCAGTCGGCGGCGGCTCCCATGTCGGGATAACGGAGATCGGCCCCAGACCGTAGGGATCGGGGTTTGCGGCCAGCGTTGTGGAATAGATTTCTATTTTCCCCGACGGCGTCGAGAACGGCTTTTCGCCGCGAATTTCCGCCGCAAATGCGACGGCGTCCTTCGGTTTCGGAAACCGTGCCACACCGCGGTCTCGGAAGGTTTCGAAGTCGCCGATCGCCCGCCCGGTCAGCTCGCGCAGCCATTCGTCCTTGGTCTTGTCGTTGTAGCCCTCGATCCCCAGGCGCCGGGCGAGATCGGAGAATATATCGATATCGTCGCGGCATTCGTACATCGGCTCGATCGCCTGATGCATGTATATCGCGTAATGTCCGGCACCGGCCCAGGGGGTGTGGACATCGTTCCGTTCCCAAAAAGTCGTTGCGGGCAGGACGATATCGGCGTAGCGCGCGGTGGGCGTCAGGAAGTGATCCTGCCCGACGATGAATTCGACCTTGTCGAGGTTGGCGATCATTTTGCCGCTGTTCGGCGCTTGGTTGAACAGGTTGCCGCCGGCCGCGTAGATCATTTTGATATCGGCGGGATAGCCACCGGCTTTGCCGCGTGCCAGGAGGTCGGCGAGCAAAGGCGAGGATACGCGCGCATCGATCGGGTTTTTTCCGGCGGGCAGGCTGGCGATGCCGCCCCGGCCCGTCGCGCCGTTGCTGACACCGGAATTGCCACCGGGAATGCCCACGTTGCCGGTAATCGCGGCGAGAGCATGGGCGGCGCGGTGGAACTGCTCGCCGTTCAGCGTGCGGCCCGGTGCATAACCGCACTGAATGGCGGCCGGTTTGCTGGTGGCGAATTCGATTGCCAGGCGACGGATGGTCTCGGCCGGGATACCGGTGATCTCCGCCGCCCATTCGGGTGTTTTGGGGATGCCGTCGGTCTGCCCCAGCACATAGGCCTTGTAGGATGGCGTGGTGTTGTCGAATCCCAGCACATGCCGGTCGCAATAATCCTGATCGTGCAGATTTTCGCTGACGATGACGTAGGCCATCGCGATCAGCGCGGCGGTGTCGGTGGAGGGGCGGATGAAGACGTGCTCGTCCGCGAGTTGCCGGCTTGTATTTGTCTGCCTTGGATCGACGCAGACGATGCGCACGCCCTTGGATTTCGCATGTTTGAGGAACGGCATGGTGCCGGTTCCGAAGGTGCCGTCGCCGGGGCTCCATCCCCACATCAGAATGAGTTTGGAATTTTCGAAATCCGACAGTTCGCGTCCGGAAGCTTTGTATTCGACGCCTGGGCCGTAGGTGGTGCGGACCGCGAAGATTTCGGCTTCAGAGGACATGCTGGACCATAGATCGGTGCAGCCTCCGCCCATGTAAAGGAAGCGTTGCGCCGCCGAACGGCCGTGCAGCATGGAAAGGCTGCCGGTGCGGGAGGCATCCAGGATGGAGGCATGACCGTGTTCGGCCCTGATCCGTTTCATTTGCGCGGCAACCTCGTCCAGTGCCGCGTCCCAGGAAATCCGCTCGAACTGCCCCGATCCACGCGGGCCGGTACGCCGCATTGGGTATTTCAGGCGGTCGGGGTGATAGGTGCGTTCGATCTGTCCGACGCCACGGGCACAGGCGGGCAGCGGCGGATGATCGGGGTTCCAGCGGCGCTGATCGGTGGAAATGTGGACGATCCGCCCGTCAGCTACATGCGCGTTGACCACGCAGCGGCCGCCGCAATTATGCCCGCAGGTGCTGGTGACGACCGTTTCGCCACGCTTCGCCTTAGGCCTTGGCGCTTCGTAGATGGTTTGGCTCACAGCATATCCTCAAGAAAGCGCATCAGGCGCGGGGCGAACAGGGCCGCACCGGTGTGCGGATCGGCGGGGTCGGTTCCCATCCAGTAATGGCCCCACCCCTGGATCACGGCATTGCGGGCCCAGAACCTGGCCTGTTTCAGCGCCAGCAGAAAATCGTCGGACTGGCCACGATCGACGATGTCGTCCTCGGTCCCGTAGGTCAACAGAAAGGCGGTGTCGTTGCGCTTGGACTCGACGTAACTCAGCGGCGAGGCATCGAAGAAGACCCGCCGGTCGTCCATCGGCGCGGCGCCGAGGAATTGCTCCGTGATCTGGTTCCGTGGCCGGCCGATCTGGTCGCTGTTCCACTGCCGCACCATGTCGTAGATGCCGTAGACGCCGACCGCACATTTTACTTTCGCGGTGAGGCCGGCGTGCTTGTCGTCCGGATATCCGCCGGCGAAATTCGGGTGATCGCCCGCCAACGCAACGAGGCAGGCCAGATGCCCGCCGGCGGAATCGCCGATCAGCGCCAGCCGAGCGGGATCGACCTTATAGGTGGCGGCTTCGCCTTTCAGGTACTGTACGGCGGCGCGCACATCGTGCACCGCTTCGGGGTAGGCTTTGCGGCCGGGCGCGGCCAGCCGGTAATCGACGGTCATCAGCACATAGCCGCGGGCGGCGAGGTAAGCGCCCCAATATCTGTGACTTTCCCGCGTTCCCTGCTGCCAGCCGCCGCCGTGCACGCCGATCAATGCCGGAAACGGGCCGGGACCATCGGGCACATAAATGTCGGCGATCAGGGACACGCCGTCGTGTCGCGCGTATTCTATTGTTGTCATTGCAAATCTCCCTTCCGGCCCCTGATCCGGTCCACCAGAGCCGCCACATCGTTGGGTAATGTCTGTCCGCGCCACGCAACGTGCCGATCGGGTCGGGACAGCACCAACGCCTCGGCGTACGGCGGCTGCGGCGCCATGTCGAGCACCGACAGTGGCACACCGCGGGCGCCGGCCGCTTGCATCAACGGTTCGACAGCGACGGAGGGATCGAACCGCAGCAGGGTAAAGCCCGGCCCCATGGCGTCGTACAGCGAACGGCCGTCGTCCAGCCAAAGATGCGGCGTGCGACAGCCAGGTACGGACGACGGTGTGAAAGTGTCCATTGTGTAAGCGGGTGGGGCTTCCCCGTCATAGGCGACGATCGGCGAGCGGTCGTAATAGTAACCGAAATTCAAGCCCCCGCAGCAGAACTGGGGCGTGTGCATCGCCAGCATTTGCGCGCCGAGCGTCTGTCGTGCCGCCGGATTGGTTTCGATGTCCGCCGGCACCGCACCGCGGGCGCGCATCAATGCCGCCGCCGTATCCATCGCGTAACGGGACACCTGTTCCGTGATCGGCCAGCGCTCGGCCTCATGCGCCGCGAGGATCGCGGGGTCGGCCCAGCCGCTCAGCACACCGGCGAGCATCCAGGACAGGTTCATCGCATCGGCGATGCCGGCGTTCATGCCGTAGCCGGCGAACGGCACCCAAAGATGCGCGGCGTCCCCGCAGATGAACGCGCGGCGGTCGCGGAAGCGGTCCGCGAGCATGCGGCGGCCGATCCAGTTTTCCTGCGACAGAACCTGATAGGCGACGCCGTCCCCCAGCAGCGCGCGGATGCAGGCGTCGGAGTCGATGGCGGCGAAATCGGTTTCGTCGGGGCGCAGATAGTTATGGATCAGCCATGCCTCCCGCCCGTCCACCGCGAACATGTTCGCGCTGCGCCTTGGGTTCATGACCTGGGTGCTCCAGGCCGGCTCGGCGCGCATCATCGCCCGGAGGTTGGGCGCGCGGATATAGGTCGATTGGGTGCGTCCGATCATCGCATCCCCGGACAGTTGCGCCCCGATTTCCCGCCGGACCATCGACGATGAGCCGTCGCAGCCGATCAGATACTCGCATTCGATCCGGCCGTTGTCGGTTTCGGCAACGACACCCGAATCCGACTGTGCGAACCCGGTCACGCGGGTGTTGTTGAGGTAGGTCACGTTGGGCTGGGACCGCGCGGCGTCGGCCAGCAGCGGATCGAGGTAGATCTGGTTGATCCGATGCGGCGGTTCCGGCGTGGGCCACCAACCGTCCGGCCCGTCCTTGCGGGTGTAACGATCGCGCCGGCAGGGTATCTGGATGCGGGCGAAATCCTCGGCGATGGCCGAGGTGCGGAAGGCCACGTCGTTGGCATGATCGGCGGGCATGCCGGTGTCGCGGACGCGTTGCGCGATACCGAGCCGGCGGAAGGTTTCCATGGTTCGGGCGGCGACGTGGTTGCATTTGACCCCGGGCAACTGGCCGGCGGGGTTCTGTTCGGCCACGATCGTATCGATCCCGCGCGATGCCAGGTCGAGTGCCAGGGTGGACCCGACCGGTCCACCGCCGACGATGAGGACCTGCGTCCGGATCACGGCGGGCAAATCACGTTCACCAAAGCCTGCGTGCCCGATCGCACCGCTGCCGCCGCGCGCGCCAAAGCCGCGGGCAGGTCGGCGGGTCGTTCAACCCGCTCGCCATGCCCATCATGGGCCGCCACGATTTTCTCGAAATTCGGTGCCGGAAGGTCGGCGAGCAGGCGGCCGTCGTCTTCGGAAGCGACGCCACTGCCGTACATCTCCAGCGTGGCGCGCCGCACGGCGCCATACAGCGCATTGTTGTAGATCACCGTCAGGACCGGGAGCTTCTGCATCTGGGCGACGTAGTGACAGGCGGTGGGGTTGGCGAACATGTAGGCGCCGTCGCCCAGCACCGAAACGACCATCCGGCTGCGCGCTGCGAGCTTGGCGCCCAAAGCGGCGGGAAAACCCCATCCGAGGCCGCCGGCGGACGAAAGTGCGAACAGGCTGCCAGGACGTTCCAACGGGCAATATTCCTGCCGGAACGAGTATTCGGAAATCACGATGGCATTGCGGTCGATTACCTCCCGCAGGCAATGGTTCAACCAGGGCAGCGTGATCTTCTCGCCCGCACCGGCCTTCTCGGCTTCGGCACGCCAGCCGGCGTGGAGCGCGGCGGACCGTTCCGTCAGGCGCTTTTGGCGTTCCGGCACGTGGGGGCGTGCCCGACCGGAGAGCGCGGCATTCAGCGCCTCCAATACCGACAGACAGGTCGCGGCGATGGTCATGTCGGAGGGGAAACTGCGCATCGGCAAGCGGGCGTGCAACGGGTCTTCCCCGATCTGCACGATTTTCGCGCTGGGGGCGGGGCTTTCCTTGCTGGGGATCCAGGGCACGTCCGTTTCGAACACGATCACCAGATCGGCGTCCGCCAGCAACGGGCCGGGCGCGGAGCCTTGGAACATAGGGTTTGCCGCGCCGATGGCGAAATACCGCGTGTTATACGGAACGACCGGAATGGCCCAACGGTCCACCAGCGCTTCCAGCGCGATCGCGTCGCGTGGGTCCTTGCCCAGCATCCCCGTGACGATCAGCGGATTTTTCGCATTGGCGATCATGTCCGCGAGGATTTCGATATCATCCTCGGCGGGAACCGGGGGCCTCGGCCCCGAGCGACGATCGCGGTTGGTTGGGGCGGGTCCGACGACCTCCCCCAAGACCTCGCGCGG
Source organism: uncultured Acetobacteraceae bacterium (assembly GCA_903877125.1). Lineage (GTDB taxonomy): Bacteria > Pseudomonadota > Alphaproteobacteria > Acetobacterales > Acetobacteraceae > Rhodopila. The sequence goes on from CAIRCM010000078.1 coordinate 10,861, forward strand.
CAGCGACAGATAGGCTGGCCCCTGGGGGGAGGCGGTGGCGATTTCCAGCGCTCGGTCCACGACCGTCGCGGCCTGGTCGCCACGCTTCATTTCGTAGTCCCATTTGACCATCTCGCGCAGCATGCCCGCCTGATCGAACATCTCCTGCGCCCAATGGATATGGACGCTGCGGGAGCCCTCGGCCCCGGATTCAGTGAAGGGTGTGCGGCCAGAGGTCAGCAGCATCGGGATCCGGTCGCGACTGGCGTTGATCAGCATGTTGATCGAGTTCGCTGTCCCAACGTTCGTGTGCAGCATCACCGCCTGCGGCCGGCCTGACACCATGGTGTAGCCGTGCGCCATTCCGACGGCGCAATTTTCATGCGGCACCACCATCGGACGTGGCACGATCGCGTTCGTTCGAGCGGCTCGGGCATAGGCCTCGACGATGGGGGCGAAATCGGTGCCGGGATTGCAGAACAGATGGTCGATGCCGTGCGCGGCGAGGGCGTCGAGGTATTCTTCCGCGGCGATGCGGGGTGGATTGGTCATGGATGTTTCCCATTGTCGATGGCGCGCCAGACCCGTTCCGGTGTCAGCGGCATGTCAATCGTGTCGACGCCGATCGCGTCGATAACCGCCAGCACCACCGCCTGCGGTGCGGCGATGGCACCTGCCTGCCCGGCGCCCTTCACGCCCAGCGGGTTGGCGTTCGTCGGCACGCCGGTCAGGGCGATGTTGAAATCCGGCAGATCGTCCGCGCGCGGCAGCGCGTAGTCCATCAGCGACCCGCTCAAAAGCTGGCCACTGTTGGGATCGTAGACGGTATGTTCCAGCATCGCCTGACCGATGCCCTGCGCGACGCCGCCATGAATCTGCCCGAGCGCCAGCATGGGATTGATGAGTGTGCCGAAATCGTCGACGGCGGTGTAGCGTTCCAACACGACATGACCTGTTTCGGGGTCGACTTCGACCTCGGCGATATGGCAGCCGTTCGGGAACGTGATCAGATCGAGCATGTTCCAGACATAGGTGTCCAGATTTTCCGCCCCGGCGACGTCAAGCAGGGCGATGGCGCGATCCGGTTCGCCGGTGACCGAAAACCGGCCGTTGGCGTAATCAACGGATTGCGCCTGCAGCAGCCGGGCGGCGATGGGTCTGGCCTTGTCCAGCATGGTGTTTATGGTTTTGACCAATGCGGCGCCGCCCATGTGCATCGATCGTGCGCCGCCATGGCCGTTGCCGGCTTGCACGATGCCGGTATCGCCCTGTACGTAGCGGAAGGTGTCGGGCGGCAAGCCGAGCAGGTCGGCGGCGATTTGGGAATAGGTCGTCTCGTGACCCATCCCGTTGGACTGGGTGCCCACGAGCAGGGCGATATGCCCGTCGGGTTCGAAACTGATTTCCGCGCCTTCGTTCGGGGCGCCCCGGGCGGTTTCGAGGAAGCAGGAGATACCCAGGCCTCGCAGCCGTCCAGCGGCCTGCGAGACGGCGCGGCGGGCGGCGAAACCGGCGCGATCGGCACGTTGCACGGCAGAGTCGATATTGGCGGCGAATACACCGCAATCGATGACGGTGCCCAACGCCTTCCGGTAGGGAAACGCGCTGACCAGATTGCGCCGGCGCAGCTCCACCGGATCGATCATCAGACGGCGGGCAGCGAGATCGACCAGACGCTCGATCATATAATTCACTTCGGGCTTGCCGGCACCGCGATAGGCTTCAATCGGCAAGGTGTTGGTGAACACACCGTGCACATCCATGAAGATGGCGGGAATGACGTAGCCGGAGCCCATCGCGTTCGCCGGTGCGTTGGTCGAACTGCCCGGTCCACCTGACGACATATAGGCACCGAGGTTCGCCACGGTCGAAACGTCCAGTGCCAGGAAGTGCCCTTGCGCATCCAATGCCAGGCGCGCTTTGGTGACATTGTCGCGGCCTTGCGCGGTGCCGTTGAAATCCTCGGCCCGTTCGGCGATCCACTTGACCGGCCGCCCCAGTTCGCGTGCCGCGAAAAGCAGCAGAATCCATTCCGGATAGAGGGCATTTTTGATCCCGAAACCACCGCCGACATCGGGCGCGATAACGCGCAGGCGATGCTTTTCGATCCCGAACACATCAACGAGCATGTCGCGGATCGCGTGCACGCTGGCGGCGGAGATGGTCAGCTCGAACCCGCCATCGGCATATCGCGCGATGCCGCCCCGGGTTTCCGTCGGGGCGATGATGAGGCGATTGTTGACCAATTCCAACTCGATCGCATGCGCGGCCGAAGCAAACGCCGCGCTTACCGCCGCCGAATCGCCCTTCTGGAACCGATACGACAGGTTGCCTGGCACCTCATCCCACAGAGTTGGTGCACCGGGCTGCATCGCCGCGATTCCATCCACCACGCACGGCAAGGGGTCGTAGACGACCTCCACCAACTCGGCCGCGTCGCGCGCCGCGATCCGGGTTTCGGCCACCACGAACGCGACGGGATCGCCGACATGCCGCACCCGGCGGTGCGCCAAGGCGGGACGAGGCGGCACCTTCATCGGTTCCAGTGTCGCCACTTGGGTTGGACAATCCATCAGTCCCAACCCCGCGATGTCGTCGTGCGTGTAAACGGCCAGTACGCCGGACATCGCGCGGGCGGCGGCCGCATCGATCTGCCGGATGATCGCATGGGCGTGCGGGGAACGAACGACCTGACCCCAGACCTGGCCGGGCAGGTCCATGTCCTCGACAAACTGTCCGGTTCCGGTCAGGAAGCGGCGATCTTCGGTTCGTAACCGCGATTGGCCGATATAAGCCATCGGTTCAGACCGGCGCCGCTTTTGCCCCGCGCACCAATCGGCCGGGCAATGCGCCGGTGGCCTCCCCTTCGCGATAGACGGGGACGCCGGACACGATCGTCGCTTCGTAGCCGGAAGCCGTTTGGATCACGCGCCGTCCGCCACTGGGCAGATCGTAGACCACACGCGGCGTGTGCAGTGCCAGACGATCGTAGTCGATCACGTTTAGATCGGCCTTGTAGCCAGGCTTCAAGACCCCCCGATCATGCAGTCCGATCGCGGCGGCGGAGTCCAACGTCACCCGCCGGATCGCCCAAGGCAGGGTGAACCGCGGTCCAACCGCTCGATCGCGCGTCCAGTGCGTGAGCATTGTCGTCAACGCTGAGGAATCGCATAGCATCCCCACGTGCGCCCCGCCGTCGCCGAGCCCGACGATCGTGGCGGGGTGCGTCAGCATGTCGTGGACAGTGTTCAGGTTGCCCTCGGTGTAGTTCGACAGCGGGCGGTACAGGATGGTCTTGCCGTCGTTTTCCAGCAGCATATCGTAGGCGAGATCGGCTGGATCACGACCCTGGCGAAGGGCAATGGCGGCAATGCTTTGATCGGCGGAGGGTTCGTAATTCGGCGGATCGCTGAGCGGGAAAATCCGGTTCCACTGGGACACGCGCCGTTCCAAGGTCCGGTCTGCGATTGTTTCCGACAAAATCCGTTTCCGTGTTTCAGGATCGCGCATCGCCGCGACACGGTCGGCGAGAGGCAGGCCGGCGAGCGCCGTATAGCTGGGGCGGCCAAAAAACGGGTTCTGGGAAATCTCCAAACCCAACAATATGCCGGTGGCTCGGGTTAAGACTTGACCGAGCATGCCGACGCCAGCGGTGTTGGCTTCGGCGATCCAGGCGGTGATGCGGCGCCATTCCTCGGGCTTGGCATCGCGTTGCAGAATTGTGATGGCCATCTTACGGCCCGAGGCAGCGGTGATACGGCGCAGCATGGCGAACTCGGCTTCAGGGTCGTCGAAGTCGGAAATCACCTGGAGCCAGCCGGCATCGATGGTTTTGAGCGCATTGCCGATGGTGGTCAGTTCGGCTTCCTCGGCCTGGAGCGTCGGGATCAGTTCGCCGCGCTTGGTCTTGTGATTGATGGTGCGGGATGTGGAGAAGCCGAGCGCGCCGGCCTGGATACCCTCGGCGGCGAGTTGTGCCATGCGGTCGCTGTCAGCCTGGGTCGCGGGTTCGCGGGCTAGGCCGCGCTGGCCCATGACGAACACGCGCAGGGCTGCGTGCGGCACCTGGGTCGCGACGTCGAGGTCGAAGGGGCGCGATTCCAAGGCGTCGAGGTATTCGGGAAAGGACTGCCAGTTCCAGGGGAGGCCTTCGGTCAGGACGACCTCGGGGATGTCCTCCACCCCTTCCATCAGCTTCACCAGCATGTCGCGCTGGTCGGGTTTGCAGGGGGCGAAGCCGACGCCGCAATTGCCGATCAACGTGGTGGTGACGCCGTTCCAGGAGGACGGGGTGATCCGGCTGCTCCAGGTTGCCTGGGCGTCGTAGTGGGAGTGGGGGTCGATGAAGCCGGGGGTGACGATCTTGCCGCGTGCGTCGATTTCTTCCTTGCCGGCGGACAGGTTTTTACCAACGGCGGCGATGCGGCCGTTGCTGACGGCGACGTCGGCTTCGATGGGATCGCCGCCGGTGCCGTCGATGACGGTGCCGTGGCGGATGACGAGATCGTGCATAACTGGGGCCCTCCGGTTGGGAGGGAGCGTGCCGCTAAGCGCGGCAAATCGCAAGGTTCCGAGGGGAGGCCATTGTCGGCACGTCCAGGAGGGCCGAAGCCCTCCTGGTTGCGTCGAATTACTCCGCTGCGGCGATTCGAGGCTGCGAGTACTCCAGATTCTTCGCATCCCGCCCAGCCGCGATCGCCCGCAGCCGGTTCATGACCGCACCGGTGCCCGCCGGGATCAGGCGCCCGACGATCACGTTTTCCTTCAGCCCGGTCAGGCTGTCGCTCTTGCCGGCGGTTGCCGCCTCGGTCAGCACGCGTGTCGTTTCCTGGAACGATGCCGCTGAGATGAACGAGTTGGTCTGCAGCGACGCCTTGGTGATGCCTTGCAGGACCGGCATCGCCACCGCCGGACGTTCGTCCTTCATCAGCTTGTTGTTTGTCATATCGAATTCGGTGCGATCCACCTGTTCCCCGGTCAGGAAGGTGGTGTCGCCCGGATCGGTGATCTCAACCTTCTGCAGCATCTGGCGAACGATAACCTCGATGTGCTTGTCGTTGATCTTCACGCCCTGCAGACGATAGACGTCCTGGATTTCGTTCACGAGGTAGTCGGCCAGTACCTCGACGCCCATCACTTTCAGGATGTCGTGCGGCACCCGCGGACCGTCGACCAAGGGGTCGCCGCGCCGCACGAAGTCGCCTTCCTGCACCGACACGTGCTTGCCCTTCGGGATCAGGTACTCGGTTTCCTCGCCGGTTTCGTCGTTCTTCACGATGACACGACGTTTCGCCTTGTAGTCCTTGCCGAATTCCACGCGCCCGTCGCATTCCGCGATGACGGCGTGGTCCTTGGGACGGCGGGCCTCGAACAATTCCGCGACGCGCGGCAGACCGCCGGTGATGTCGCGGGTTTTGCTGCCTTCGCGCGGGATGCGCGCCAGCACGTCGCCAGCGGCCACCTGAGCACCGTTATCCACCGAAAGGATGGAGTCCGGGGCCAGGAAGTAACGGGCGTCGGTGCCGTTCGGCAGCCGGATGACCTCGTTGTTGGCGTCCTTCAATTGCAGGCGCGGCCGGAGATCGACGCCCTTGGCCGCCTGCTTGTAGTCGACCACGACCTTGGACGTCAGACCGGTGACTTCGTCCATCCGCTCCACGAGCGTCACGCCTTCGATCAGGTCGAGGTATTCGAGCTTACCGTCGCGTTCGGTGATGATCGGCAGCGTGTACGGGTCCCATTCGGCGAGTTTCTGGTTACGGGTAACCGTGGCACCTTCGTCGCACAGCAGCCGAGCGCCGTAGGGCACGCGGAAGCGGGCGCGTTCGCGGCCTTTTTCGTCAACCAGCACGATTTCGCAGTTACGGCTCATGACGACAGTGCCGCCCTGGCTGTTCATCACGACCACGCGGTTGTTGATCGAGATCGTGCCTTCATGGCTGGCTTCGACCGCCGAGACCTCGGCACCACGCTGCGCTGCGCCACCGATGTGGAAGGTGCGCATGGTCAGCTGCGTGCCGGGTTCGCCGATCGACTGCGCCGCGATGACACCGACCGCTTCGCCGATATTCACGGTTGTGCCACGGGCCAGATCGCGGCCGTAGCAATGGCCGCAGACGCCCACCGCGGCCTCGCAGGTCAGCACCGAGCGAATCTTGATCGATTCGACGGCGGCCTGTTCGATGCGGTCGGCCTCGATTTCCTCGATCAGGGTGTTGGCCGGCACCAGCACGGCGCCGCCAACGGGATCAAGCACGTCTTCGGCCGTGGTGCGGCCCAGCACGCGTTCGGACAGCGACGACACGACTTCACCGCCATCCATCACCGCTTTCACGGTGAGGCCTCGATCGGTGCCGCAGTCTTCCTCGACGATGATGCAATCCTGCGCCACATCGACCAGTCGCCGCGTGAGGTAGCCCGAGTTCGCGGTCTTCAACGCGGTGTCCGCGAGGCCTTTACGGGCGCCGTGGGTCGAGTTGAAGTATTCGAGGACGGACAGACCTTCCTTGAAGTTCGCGATGATCGGCTGCTCGATGATCTCACCCGAGGGCTTGGCCATCAGGCCGCGCATGCCGGCGAGCTGGCGCATCTGCGCGGGCGACCCACGCGCGCCGGAATGCGACATCATCCAGACCGAATTGGTGGGCTTGTCGTGGGTCTGGCGGCTGATCTCCTTCATCATGGCCTGCGCGACTTCGTCGGTGCAGCGCGACCAGGCGTCCACGACCTTGTTGTAGCGCTCGCCGGCCGTGATCAGACCATCCTGATACTGCTGTTCGAACTCCTTGACCTCGTTCTGGGTGCGGTGAATCAGGCCTTCCTTTTCCACCGGGATGATCAGGTCGTCCTTACCGAACGACAGCCCCGCCTTGCAGGCTTGCGCGAAGCCCAAGCCCATCATGCGGTCGGCGAAGATCACGCATTCCTTCTGCCCGCAATGGCGGTAGACCATATCGATCACGTCGGACACGTTCTTTTTGGTCAACTGACGGTTGATCAGATCGAACGGCACGTTGGGGTGCTTCGGCAGGATTTGCGCGATCATCATCCGGCCCGCTGTCGTCACGACCGGCTGGCGCACCGGATTGCCGCCGGCATCCACGGTATCGAAACGGCCGCGGATTTTGTCGTGCAACGAAATCTGCTTGGCGTAAAGCGCGTGCTCGATCTCGCCGATCGTGCCGAAGGCCGAGGTCTTCTCCACTGGCGTATCGCGGAACGCCGGGGTTTCCAGCGACAGGTAGTACAGGCCGAGAATGATGTCCTGCGAGGGCACGATGATCGGCTTGCCGTTCGACGGGCTGAGGATGTTGTTCGTCGACATCATCAGCACGCGCGCTTCGAGCTGAGCTTCCAGCGAGAGCGGCACGTGCACCGCCATCTGGTCACCGTCGAAGTCGGCGTTGAACGCGGTGCAGACCAGCGGATGCAACTGGATCGCCTTGCCTTCGATGAGGACCGGTTCAAAGGCTTGGATGCCCAGACGATGCAGCGTCGGGGCGCGGTTCAGCATGACCGGGTGCTCGCGGATGACTTCCTCCAGGATGTCCCAAACCTCGGGGCGTTCCTTTTCCACCATCCGTTTGGCGGCTTTGATCGTTGTCGCGTGGCCGTATTTTTCGAGTTTTGAGTAAATGAACGGCTTGAACAGCTCCAGCGCCATTTTCTTCGGCAGGCCGCACTGGTGCAGCTTCATTTCCGGACCGACCACGATGACCGAACGACCGGAGTAGTCGACGCGCTTGCCCAGCAGGTTCTGCCGGAAGCGGCCCTGCTTGCCCTTCAGCATGTCCGACAGCGACTTCAGCGGACGCTTGTTGGCGCCGGTGATCGCGCGCCCGCGGCGACCGTTGTCGAACAACGCATCGACCGATTCCTGCAGCATGCGCTTTTCGTTGCGCACGATAATGTCCGGCGCGCGCAGTTCGATCAGCCGATTCAGGCGGTTGTTGCGGTTGATGACGCGGCGATACAGATCGTTCAGATCGGACG
>CAIRCM010000079.1 GCA_903877125.1 uncultured Acetobacteraceae bacterium
CGTAAGCACACCACTCGAAAGGTTGTCAACAGAAGGTAATGTCCGGTTTGACCTGGTTTGACTGCATACGCAAAACGATGGCCGTCCGGATTCTTCGCGAACGCATGGATTTCGAACGCCATCTGTGATGCCGAGGGCGACAAACGCTCACGGCGGGAAGCGGCACGAGGCCTGTTCAAACCTCGTGCCGGACCGGTTTCTCTCTCCTCAAGCCTTGATCAGCGGACAAGCATGATCCGACAACGGCCGGAACGCCTCCTCGGCCGGGGTCGTGCCCAGCAGCTTGTACAAATCCCAGGGCCCTTTGCTCTCCGAAGCCTTCTTCACCTCGAACAGATACGCCGGATGGATCTTCCGCCCATCCTCCCGGATACGGCCGGGGCCGAAGCAATCGTCGTCCGTCGGCATCGCCTTCATCCGGGCAACCGTTGCCGCGCCGCTCTTTTTCGCTTCTGCCGCGCCCATCGCCTGAACGATCTTCAGATAATGCATCGTCGCGGAATAATTCCCCGCCTGCGCCATGCTCGGCCACAGCTGCACCTTGTCCTTGACCCGGTTGTTGAATGCCCGCGTGCGATCGTTCAGATCCCAGTAATAAGTCTCCGACAGCCGCATCCCCGCCGCGCTGGCCAAGCCGATCGAGTGCACATCCTGCGTGTAACCCACCATCACCGCGATGTTCATCGTCTGCGAAATGCCGAATTCCGCCGCCTGCTTGATGATGTTGACCACGTCGTTACCCGCGCCGCAGAAGCCCAACACCTTGGCGCCCGAGGCCTTGGCCTTGATCAGCTGCGCCGAGAAATCGGTGGTTTCCGGGAACGGATAGGGCTCCACCCCCAGCACCTTGCCACCCGCGGCAACCACAAATCCGGCGGTATCGCGCTGTAAAGCCTCTCCGAACGCATAGTTCGGGTGGATCATGAACCAACTGTCGCCACCCGCCTTCACCATCGCCCCGCCGGTCGACTTCGCTTCCATATAGGTATCGAAGGTCCAGTGGATGGTATTCGGTGTGCACGCCTTGCCGGTCAGGTCGGAACTGGCGGTGCTCGACGGGATACAGACCTTGTCCTTCTCCCGGCACAACGACGACAACGCGAGCGCCGCCGACGTTGCCGCGCAGTCCATGATCACGTCCACGCCCTGCTGATCGATCCACTGCCGAGCGATCGCCACCGCGACATCCGGCTTGTTCTGATTGTCGGCCGACAGTACCTCGACATTGAAGCTCCCGGCATTGAACTCCAATACCCCCTGCTTCGTGCAGATCACCGAGGTCGGGCCGTTCACGTCGCGATACGGACCGGACTGGTCGTTCATCACCCCAATACGGATCGTCGGCTTGTCCTGCGCCCGCGCGCGCACGCCAGGAAGGATGAGCGGGGACGCGGCAGCAGCGGACAGGATCGAACGGCGGGTCAGTTTCATGGAAGTCTCCCAGGTTTCTCCCGCGACCATAAGCCAGGCCGCACCGGACTGACGAGAGGGGTTCTTGCGGGTTTTCCCCGGATGTGCGTCACACCGGCCAATGAACGAACGCGTGCATGTGATCGGCGCCTCCGGGCGTTCGGGGAAATCGTTGAGCCAGGTGCTGCTCGCCCGGGGCAGCAACCTCGTGCCGGTCGTGCGGGACCTCAAGAAATGGGCCGCCAGCGGCATCGGCCAGCCCGCGCGGCAGGCTGATTTGCGCGACCTTCAGGCGTTGCGGGCCGCCCTGGTGGATGCCACCCACATCGTCTCCTGCGCCCATGCCCGCCACGCCGGCGCCGTCATCGCCGCCGCACCGCCTGACGCCCGCCTGATCTTCCTCGGCAGTACCCGCAAATTCACCCGCTGGCCGGACGATCACGGCAACGGGGTGCTGCGGGGAGAAGCCGCCTTCCTCGGCTCCGGCCGGCGGGGCACCATGCTCCATCCCACCATGATCTACGGCGCCCAGGGCGAGAACAACGTCCGCCGCCTTGCCGGTGTGCTGCGCAAACTGCCCTTCGTTCCCCTGCCCAACGGCGGGCGGGCGCTGGTCCAGCCGGTGCACCAGGACGACGTGACGGCGGCGGTGCTGGCAGCCCTGGCGCTGCGAACCCGCGAGCCGGAAAGCCTGATCGTTGCTGGCCCAACGGCCCTGACCTATGCCGATTTCGTTCGCGCCGTCGCCCGCGCCGCCGGCCTGCGGTCGCCCCGTATCGTGGCCTTCCCGGCCGGCCCGTTGATCGCCGCCGCCTGGATCGCTTGCCGCCTGCCATTCCTGCCGGATGTTGGACCGGCGGAAATCCGCCGCCTCCTGGAAGACAAGGCCTTCGACATAACCCTCGCCCGCCAACGGCTCGGCTTCGACCCGATTCCGCTGGACGAAGGACTTGCACGCACCTTCGCGACGCCGCACGATCCACACGCCGCCTGACAAGAGGTCCCCATGCCCATCATCAACCGCATCGCTGAATTCCACACCGACATGACCGCGTGGCGCCGCGACCTGCACGCCCACCCCGAATTGTCGATGCATGAGGCCCGCACCTCCAGCGTCGTGCAGGCAAAGCTGCGCGAATTCGGCGTCGATGAGATCATCACCGGCATGGCCGAACATGGCGTCGTTGGCGTGATCCGAGCGGGCACATCGAAGCGGGCGATCGGCCTGCGGGCGGACATGGACGCGCTGGCGATCACCGAGGAAACCGGCCTCCCGCTCGCTTCCACCAATCCCGGCGTCATGCACGCCTGCGGCCACGACGGTCACACGGCGATGCTGCTCGGCGCCGCCAAATACCTCGCCGAAACCCGCAACTTCGACGGCACCGTCTACGTCATTTTCCAACCGGCCGAGGAATTCGAGGCCGGGGCCGACAAGATGGTAAAGGACGGCCTGTTCGACCGCTGCCCGATGGATCAGGTGTTCGGCCTGCATAACTGGCCGCAGGCCCCGGCCGGCACCTTCCTCTGGCGCGCCGGTCCGGTGATGGCCGCGGTCGCGTGGATCGACATCGTCGTAACCGGCAAGGGCAGCCATGGCGCGCTGCCGCATCAGGGCGTCGATCCGATCATGGTGGCCGCGCAGATCATCAACGGTCTGCAAACCATCGTCTCCCGCACCATCGAACCGATCGAGGGCGGTGTCGTCTCGATCGGCCACATCAGTGGCGGCGACGCCCCGAACATCATCCCCGAACGCGTGGTCATGCGCGGCACCGCACGCTGGTTCAAACCCCTGGTGGGCGAGCAGATCGAGGCCGGCGTGCACCGCATCGCCACCGGCATCGCGGCGAGCTTCGGCGCGCATGCCGAAGTCAAATTCACCCGCCACGCCCCCGCGACAGTCAACGACGAAGCCGCGACCGAAATGGCCGTGCGCGCCGCCTACACGACCGCGAGCGAGGCGCATGTCCGCCACATGGGCATGCCCACGATGGGCGGCGAGGATTTCGCCTACATGCTCAACGCCAAACAGGGCGCCTATCTCATGCTCGGCGGCGGCACCGGCGAGAACGATCCGATGCTCCATCACCCCCGTTACGACTTCAACGACGAAATCCTGCCCATGGGCGCGTCGTGGTGGGCAACGCTGACCGAACAGCTGATGCCGAGGTAACCGGTCAGGCCCGCCGCCGAGCCTTCTTCGGCGCGGGCTCGCCCAGCAGCGGAGCGAGAAACCGGCCCGTGTGACTTTCAGGGTTGGCGACGATGTCCTCCGGCGTGCCTTCCGCCACGATCCGCCCGCCGCCATCGCCGCCTTCCGGCCCAAGGTCCAATATCCAATCGGCGGTTTTGATCACTTCCAGATTGTGCTCGATCACCACGACGGTGTTGCCCTGATCGACCAGCGCGTGCAGCACTTCGAGCAATTTCCGTACGTCCTCGAAATGCAGCCCGGTGGTCGGCTCATCGAGAATATACAACGTCCGCCCCGTCGCCCGCCGCGCCAGCTCTTTCGACAGCTTGATCCGCTGCGCCTCGCCGCCCGAGAGCGTCGTGGCCTGCTGACCCAACGATATGTATCCCAGGCCCACCTGCTGAAGAATTTTCAAACGGTCATGGATACGGGTTTGCGCGCTGAAATACGGCACGGCTTCCTCGACCGTCATTTCAAGCACTTCGGCGATCGATTTGTCGCGGAACTTGATTTCCAGCGTTTCGCGATTGTACCGGCGGCCCTTGCAGGTGTCGCACTTGACGTAGACGTCGGGCAGAAAATGCATCTCGATCTTGATCAGCCCATCGCCCTGGCACGCCTCGCACCGCCCGCCCTTGACGTTGAAACTGAAACGACCGGCCTTGTAGCCCCGTGCCCGGCTTTCCGGCAGTTCGGCGAACCAGTCGCGGATCGGCGCGAACAGATCGGTGTAGGTCGCGGGGTTCGATCGCGGCGTGCGGCCGATCGGCGACTGGTCGATGTCGATGATCTTGTCGAGCAGGTCCAACCCTTCGATCCGTTCATGCGCCGAAGGAACCTCGCCGGACCCCATCAGCCGGCGCGACGCGGCCTTGTAGAGCGTATCGACCACCAGCGTGGATTTCCCGCCACCCGACACGCCGGTCACGCAGGTAAACGTCCCCAGCGGGAACGTCGCGGTCAGATCCTTCAGATTGTTGCCGCGCGCGCCCACGACGCGCAAAGCCGGGCTCTTCCTGGTCACTTGGCGCCGCAGCATCGGCACCTCGATCCGGCGCCGTCCCGACAGATAGTCGCCCGTGAGCGACTTCGGATTCGCCGCCACCTCGGCCGGCGTGCCCTCGGCCACGACGAACCCGCCATTCACCCCCGCGGCCGGCCCCATGTCGATCAGATGATCGGCCGCCCGGATCGCGTCTTCGTCGTGCTCCACCACCAGCACGGTATTGCCCAGATCGCGCAACCGCCGCAGCGTTCCCAGCAGCCGGTCGTTGTCGCGCTGATGCAAACCGATCGAGGGCTCATCGAGCACGTACAGCACCCCCGTCAGTCCCGAACCGATCTGACTGGCCAAGCGTATCCGCTGCGATTCCCCGCCCGACAGCGTCGCCGAACCACGCGCGAGGGTCAGGTAATCCAGGCCGACATCGACCAGAAACCGCAACCGATCCACGATCTCCCGCAAGATCCGTCCCGCGATTTCGGCCCGCTGCGGCGTCAGCGTCGGCAACACGCCCTGGAACCATTCCAACGCCAGGCGGATCGACAGTTCCGAGGCCTCGGCGATGTTCTTCCCACCGACGCGCACCGACAGCGCCTCGGGCTTCAGTCGGGCGCCGGCACAGGCGGCGCAGGGCTTTTCCGCCTGATAGCGGGACATTTCCTCCCGCACCCAGGCGCTGTCGGTTTCCTGCCAACGCCGCTGCAAATTCTTCAGCACGCCCTCGAACGGTTTCGTGACCGTATAGGCTCGGATTCCGTCCTTGTAGGTGAAGGCCACCGGCTCGCTGCCGGTGCCGAACAGAACACCGTCGCGCACCGCATCCGGCAGATCCCGCCAGGGCGTCTTCGTGGTGACCTTGTAGTGCTTGGCGAGACTTTGCAGTGTCTGGTCGTAATATGGGCTCTGTGCCCCGGTCCACGGCGCGATCGCGCCCTCCGCCAGACCCAGGCGTTCGTCCGGGACCACCATCTGCGGATCGAAGAACATCTCCCGTCCAAGCCCGTCGCAGGCCGGACAGGCCCCATGCGGCGAGTTGAAACTGAACAGCCGAGGCTCGATCTCCTCGATCGTGAATCCCGAAACCGGACATGCGAACCGCGACGAAAACACCGTCCTGTTCGACCCGTCCGGATGTTCCGCGTACGCCACGCCATCCGACATCGCCAGCGCGGTCTCGAAACTGTCGGCTAGACGAGGCGCGATGCCGTCGCGCACCACGATCCGGTCCACCACCGCTTCGATCTCGTGCTTGATCTTCCTGTTCAGTGCTGGAACCTCGGCGATCTCATAGATCGTGCCGTCCACTTTCGCGCGGGTGAAGCCGCGCCGCTGGAGTTCGGCGAGTTCCTTGCGATACTCGCCCTTCCGGTCGCGCACGACGGGGGCGAGCAACAGCAGCCGCGTGCCCTCCTCCATCGCCATGACCCGGTCGACCATCTGCGACACCGTCTGCGCCTCGATCGGCAGGCCGGTGGCTGGCGAATAGGGCACCCCCACCCGCGCCCAGAGCAAGCGCATGTAATCATGAATCTCGGTCACCGTGCCGACGGTGGAGCGCGGATTCTTCGATGTGGTCTTCTGCTCGATCGAGATCGCCGGCGACAACCCCTCGATCGCGTCGACATCCGGCTTGCCCATCAGTTCCAGGAACTGGCGCGCGTAAGCCGACAGCGACTCGACGTAACGGCGCTGCCCTTCCGCGTAGATCGTGTCGAACGCCAGCGACGACTTCCCCGACCCGGACAGGCCGGTGATCACGGTCAGCCGGTCGCGCGGAATCGCGACGTCCACATTCTTGAGGTTATGCTCGCGCGCCCCGCGCACGGTGATAAAGCCGGCCATGTCGGGTGGATTCTCTATTCTCTTGATGTTCCGAGGTAATATGGTCCATTACCCCCGCATGCGAAAGGGGGCAGCTTCATCCGGACCTGCCACCGAAAGCGGCCCCATCGGTTGCTTTGCCTCGGCTCTTGCTTTATGTTCCCATTATGTTCGAAAACACTAAATTTTCCCCGCTCGCGGGAAAGCTGTTAACCCATTCGTAACCGGGTTGGGCTAAGAACGCGGTTACTGGAGAAGGACTCGGATCGATGGCTGGTAGCGTGAACAAGGTGATTCTGGTGGGCAACCTCGGCAAAGATCCGGAGGTTCGCAACGCACAGGACGGGACCAAGATCGTCAACCTCACCCTCGCGACCAGCGAAACCTGGAACGACCGCGCCTCGGGGGAGCGCAAGGAACGAACCGAGTGGCACCGGGTGGTGATCTTCAACGATCGCACCGCCGACGTCGCCGAGCGGTTCCTGAAGAAAGGCGCGAAAATCTATGTGGAGGGCGCGCTGCAGACCCGCAAATGGACCGACCAGTCGGGCCAGGACCGCTATACCACCGAGGTTGTCATCGGCCGCTTCAACGGCAATCTGACCATGCTCGACACCCGCTCGGGTGGCGGTGGCGGTGGCGGCGACTACGGCGATCCCGATATGGGCAGCGGCGACATGGGTGCACGGCCCAGCGGCGGCGGTGGTGGCTATAGCCGGGACCGCGCGGCACCGGCGGCACGCGCGCCGATGGGCGGCGGTGGCCGTGGCGGCTCCAGCGGGCCTTCCTGGGATGCCCCGAAGGGCGGGGACCTGGACGACGAAATCCCGTTCTGACGCGATTCTTTCGACTGCGCCGGGACCTAATCCCCGGCGCGTGCGTGCTCCTCCGCCGTCCGTAAACGCAAAGCCAAAGCGTGCATGCCGGTGGCGAATTCCGCCGCCAGCGCCTCGTGCACCGCGCGGGAACGGGCGACGCGGCTCATGCCCCGAAACGTCTCGGACACGATCAGCACGCTGTAATGCGTCTGCCCGCCCGCCGCCGCGCCCATGTGCCCGGCATGATGGGCGCTATCGTCGATAACCTTCAGCACCGAAGGCGCAAACGCGTCAGTCAGAACCGCGGTCAACCGATCGGCGCGCGGGAGAGAATGGGTCTGTGTCATACCCCTCATATCGCCCTGAAATCGTGCCAAGCCAAGCGTCCCTGTTGCCAAGCGCGGACGCGCGCCACATAACAGGCGCATGACTAGTCGTCCCGCGCGCCTCAGGGCCTACGCGCCCGACCCGGCCGCTCCGGGCCGGTGCTGCGACATGCCCTCATGCGGGGCCATGGGCGAATATCGCGCGCCCAAATCCCGCACCACCCTTCGGGATTACTGGTGGTTCTGCCTGGAACATGTGCGCGCCTACAACGGCTCTTGGGACTTCTACAAAGGCATGACCCCCGCGCAGATGGAGGCGCAGTTGCGCGCCGACACCGCCTGGGACCGCCCGTCCTGGCCGCTCGGTCACATCGGCGGCTCGGCGTGGGATGAGGATATGTTGCGCGACCCCCTGCGCATTCTCTCCACCGGGGGGCTGAACCAGCAGCGGGTCCGCCCCACGAATCAGATCCCGACGGAATTGCGCGATCCCCTCGCGACTCTGGGCCTGCCCTGGCCGACGACGTTGGACGAGGTGAAAACGCGCTACAAGGAACTCGCCAAACGCCATCATCCCGACGCCAACGGCGGCAGCCAGTCGGCCGAGGAACGTCTGAAAACCATCAACCTTGCCTACGCGGCGGTGCGTTCGCACCTGGCCGCCGAACCCCGGCTCGCCGCCACCGGCTAGTCCCCGCCCCCCCGGCCCTTGCGCGCGGCGGCGCGCTGGGTAGACTTTCGCGCTTTGAAACAGGAAATGCTGGTCTATGAATACGGTTGCCTCTGACATCGCCCCGCGCCCCACCTCGGACATCAACCTTCCCGATACCACCGTATCGGCGCGGGAGGCGTTCGGGATCGACATCGATATGCAGGTGCCGGCATTCTCCGTCCGTACCGAACATGTCCCCGATCTCGACAGCTCCTACAAGTTCGACAAGGAGACGACGCTCGCGATCGTCGCGGGCTTCGCCTACAATCGTCGTGTGATGATCCAGGGTTATCACGGCACCGGTAAGTCGACGCACGTCGAACAGGTGGCCGCGCGCCTCAACTGGCCCTGCATCCGCGTCAACCTCGACAGCCACATCAGCCGTATCGACCTGATCGGCAAGGACGCCATCGTCCTGAAGGACGGCAAGCAGATCACCGAATTCCGCGAAGGCATCCTGCCCTGGGCCCTGCAACATGCCTGCGCCCTGGTGTTCGACGAATACGATGCCGGCCGCCCGGACGTGATGTTCGTGATCCAGCGTGTGCTGGAAGTCGAAGGCAAGCTGACCCTGCTCGACCAGAACCGGGTGATCCGGCCGCACAAATCCTTCCGCCTCTTCTCGACCGCCAACACCGTCGGTCTCGGCGACACCACCGGCCTGTATCACGGCACGCAGCAGATCAACCAAGGCCAGATGGACCGCTGGAACATCGTTGCCACCCTGAACTACCTGCCGCACGCCACCGAAACCGCGATCGTGCTGGCGAAGATGGGTATCGATACCGCCAAGGAACCGGCGACCAAGAAGCGGGTCGAAAGCATGGTGGCGCTTGCCGACCTGACGCGCGCCGGGTTCATCAACGGCGATATCTCCACCGTCATGTCGCCGCGCACCGTGATCACCTGGGCTGAAAACGCCCGCATCTTCGGCGATGTCGGCTTCGCCTTCCGCGTCACCTTCATGAACAAGTGCGATGAAGCGGAACGGTCCACGGTGGCCGAGTACTATCAACGCTGCTTCAACGAAGACATCCCCACCGGCGGCTTCACCACCCGCAAGTTCGCCTAAGGGGACCAGCGCATGAGCGGGTCCGCCAGCAAGGACAACACACGCGCGGAGGAGTTCAAACGCGCCACCGCGGGTGTGTTGCGTGCGATCGCCGAACAGCCGGATGTGCAGGTCGCGTTTCAGCCCGGCCCGTCCGGGGTTTCGGGCAAGCGGGCCCGCCTGCCATTGCCGACGCGGGCCCTCCCGGCCAACGAGATGGCCAAGCTCCGCGGCCAATCGGACGCCATCGCACTCCGCCTGCGCCATCATGACGATGCCGTGCATGCCCAGCGCATGCCGGCCCGCAAGGAGGCGAAAGACGCCTACGACGCCCTCGAACAAGTGCGCGTGGAAGTCATCGGCGCCCAATTCATGCACGGCGTGAATGCCAACCTCCGCGCCAAACTGACCGAGGAATGCGAAGCTGACGGCTTCGATCGCATGACCCGCAAGGATCAATTGCCGATCGACAAGGCGCTGGCCCTGCTGGCGCGCGAGCGTCTTTCCGGCGAACCCAGCCCCGAACCCGCGCAGCGTATCCTCGATCTGTGGCGCGAGTCCCTGGGCGACGGCGCCGAACAGGCGCTGGCTGAAATGACCGATGCCAAAGCGGATCAGATGGCCTTCGCACGCGCCACCCGCAAACTGCTGGCGGCCCTGGAACTCGCCGAAGCCGAGGTCGAAGCCGACCAGGACGATAATTCGGAAGATGGCGAGGATGGCGGCGAACAATCCGGCCAGCAGGACAATTCCGAAGACGGCGACGGCCAGTCCCAGTCCGAATCCGAATCCATGCTCGGTGCCCAGCCCGAGGAAATGGAAGGCGAAGCGGCCGACGACGACGGGTCCGAATCCGAGGAAGAAGCCGCGGTGGCCGAGGGCGACGACCGCCCCGGTGGACCGCAGCCGCGCCGCGAACGGGCAAACCCCGACAGCGACGCCGTCTACAAGGCCTATACCCGCCAGTACGACGAGGAAATCGCCGCTGAAGATCTGTGCGACGCCGACGAGCTCAGCCGGCTGCGCCAGCAACTCGATCAGCAGTTGCAGCATCTGCAAGGCGTGATCTCCAAACTCGCGAACCGCTTGCAGCGCCGCCTGCTCGCCCAGCA
The DNA here is from genome assembly GCA_903877125.1 of uncultured Acetobacteraceae bacterium. GTDB lineage: Bacteria > Pseudomonadota > Alphaproteobacteria > Acetobacterales > Acetobacteraceae > Rhodopila. Next base: position 10,451 of record CAIRCM010000079.1, read on the forward strand.
AACCCGAGCCTGGGAGTTCGATCTGGACGAGGGTATCCTCGATGCCGGACGCCTGTCGCGGGTGGTCATCAATCCGATGCTGGCGCTGTCCTACAAGAAGGAACTGGATACCGAATTCCGCGACACCGTCGTGACCCTGTTGATCGACAATTCCGGCTCCATGCGCGGCCGGCCGATCACCGTGGCGGCGATGTGCGGCGATATTCTGGCGCGCACGCTGGAACGTTGCGCGGTGAAGGTTGAAGTCCTCGGCTTCACCACCCGCGCCTGGAAAGGCGGGCAAGCACGCGAACGCTGGGTGCAGGAAGGTAAGCCGCGGAACCCCGGTCGCCTGAACGACCTCCGTCACATCATCTACAAGGCGGCGGATTCGCCCTGGCGCCGGGCCCGCAAGAACCTCGGGCTGATGCTGCGCGAAGGCCTGCTGAAGGAAAACATCGACGGCGAGGCGCTGCTTTGGGCCTACCGCCGTCTGCTGATGCGTCCGGAACATCGCCGCATCCTCATGGTCATCAGCGACGGGGCGCCGGTCGACGATTCGACCTTGTCGGTGAACCCCGGCAACTATCTGGAAAAGCACCTGCGGGAGGTCATCCGGGATATCGAGCATCGCGACCAGGTCGAACTGATCGCCATCGGCATCGGCCACGACGTGACCCGCTACTACCGCCGCGCCGTGACGATCGTGGATGCCGAGGAACTCGGTGGCACCATGATGAAAAAACTGACCGAACTGTTCGATGAAGACGCCGCCGCCGCCTGGGCGCGCGCGGCCGGCGAACGATCCGCGGTCGTCGTATAACCACCCTCACCCGTCATGGTCGGGGTCAAACCCGGCCATCTCTGGGCAAGGGGTGTTCGATGAGGTGGTCGGGTCAAGCCCGGTCATGACGGGATAAAATCAAAGGAGGGTCACAATGAGCAATCTATACGCCGGCATCGCCGGTTACGTCGGACGCGCGGACCAGAAGGGTCTCGTCGGTGTGTTCTCCCGGCAGGATGGGGAAGATCGCTGGGAACATGCGGTGACCGACGCCGAATGCTTCACCGTTCACATTCATCCGACCGACCCCACGGTGGTCTATGCCGGCACCTCGGACGGTGTTTACCGCTCCACCGACAAGGGCCGCACGTTCAAGCGCACCGCCTTCCCGGGCAAGACCCAGATCTGGTCGTTCCTGGTCGATTCCACCAATCCGGACCTGGTGTTCGCGGGCGCCTCCCCGATCGCGATGTACCGTTCGGAGGACCGCGGCGAGAGCTGGCGCGAACTGCCTAACCCCGGCATGCCGGATCGTGCGGTCATGCCCTTCGCCTGTCGCGTCATGCGCCTCGCGCAGCACCCCTCCCAGCCCGGCACGATGTATGCCGCGCTCGAAGTGAACGGCGTGATGAAGACCACCGACGGCGGCGAGAGCTGGACGGATGTCAGCGCCGACCTCATCCGGTTGGCGCAACTGCCGCATCTGAAAAGCAAGATCGTCAGCAATACCTATAACGAGGGTATGCTCGACGGCCACGCCATCGCCATCACGCCGGCCGATCCGGACGCGGTGATCCTCGCAGTCCGCATGGGCCTGTTCCGCACTGCCGACGGCGGCAAGAGCTGGCAGGACATGGAACTCGGCCGCTTTTCCAACACCACCTACGGCCGCGACATCAAGGTATCCCCGACCGACCCGAACACGCTGTACGCCGCGCTGAGCGTGGCCGCCGCGAGCAAGGACGGCGCGTTGTTCCGCTCCACCGACAAGGGCGAAACCTGGAGCCGGTTCGACAAGGTCCAGGTGCACGGCACCATCATGTCCGTCGCACTGCACCAGAAGGACCCCAACAAGGTCTATCTGGGCGCGCGTTACGACGGTGAGGTCTACGGCACCGAAGATGGCGGCGAGACCTGGAATCCGGCGCATCTGCCGCACGGCGTGAAGGATATTTACTCGTTGGCGGTTGGGTAGGTTTGACAAAAGGCCGCGGGCCTCGTGCCCGCGGCTGGGTCAACAGGGCCCCTATCCGCCACCTTCCAAATAAGCCGCCCGTATCTCCGGTCGTGCCAGCAGGTCCAACCCGCTGCCGGCCATCGTGATCGCCCCGTTCACCAGCACATACCCCCGGTGCGCCAGCCGTAGTGCCTGATGGGCGTTCTGCTCCACCAGCAGCACCGTCAGCCCCGTCTCCCGGTTCAGCGTCCGGATCGCCGAGAAAATCTGCCGCACCACCAAAGGCGCCAACCCCAGCGAAGGCTCGTCCAGCAGCAGCAACCGAGGCCGTGCCATCAGCGCCCGCCCGATCGCCAGCATCTGCTGCTCCCCGCCCGAAAGCGTTCCCCCGCGCTGTGCCAACCGCTCCCTTAAGCGGGGAAACAGAGCGCAGACTTCATCCATCACGCCGGCAATATTGCTTTGCCCCGCGACCTCCGCCCCCATGATCAGATTTTCCCGCACCGTCATGCGCCCGAAAATCCGCCGCCCTTCCGGCGCCTGCGCAATCCGCCGCCGCATGATCAGAAGCGTCGGCATCCGCGTGATATCGGTTCCGTCATAGACGATCGAACCCGCCCGAGCCTGCGGGCTCCCGCACACCGTCATCATCAACGTCGATTTCCCGGCCCCGTTGGCGCCGATCAACGTGACGATCTCCCCCTCGTTCACCTCCAGCGATACATCCCGCAGTGCCTGGATCGCACCGTAAAACGTGGAAACACCCGTCAGCGACAGCAGGCTCATGCGTCCTCGCCCTCGCCCAGATAGGCCGCGATCACCGCCGGATCGGCTCGCACCTCCGCCGGGGTGCCGTCGCTGATCTTCCGGCCGCGATCCAGCACCACGATATGGTCCGAAATCCGCATCACCACGCCCATATCGTGCTCGATCAGCAGCAACGAGCAACCGCCATCGCGAATGCCCAGCAGCAATTGATTGAGCGCCTCGCTTTCCCGAGGATTCAGGCCCGCCGCCGGTTCGTCCAGACACAGCAGTTCCGGGTCGATACACATCGCCCGAGCAATCTCCAGCCGCCGTTGCGCCCCGTATGGCAGCGATCCCGCGGGGTCGTTGGCCCGATCGACCAAACCGATCCGCTCCAGCCAATACCGCGCCTTCTCGATCCCCGCCTGCTCGGCGGCCCGGTAACCGCCAAGCCCCAGCACCGCCATCACACCAAACCCAGTCGCCGCCATCAGCGCGTTGTGTTGGGCGACCAGCAGGTTCTCCAACACCGTCATCCCCGCGAACAGCCGGATGTTCTGAAACGTGCGGGCGATTTTCCCACGCGAGGCGATCAGGTGCCCGGCCATCCGCTCCAGCCTGAACCGGCTCCCGTCGGCATGGGCCACCTCGATCGTCCCGCTGCTTGGCCGATAAAACCCGGTGACGCAGTTAAATACGGTGGTCTTCCCAGCCCCGTTCGGACCGATCACCGCCGTGACCTCCCCCGCCCGCGCCTGGAACGTCAGATCGTCCACCGCGGTCAGCCCGCCAAACCGCATGGTCAGGTTGGTAACTGACAGCATCAGCGCATCTCGGCCGTCGCGGTGCGACCGGACACCAGCCCGCGCGGCCGCAGCACCATCATCACCACCAGCGCCAGCCCGAAAATCAGCATCCGGTATGTCGGCAGATCGCCCGCGAGACCGGAGAACCACTCGCTCCCCATCTGCTCGCCGACGGTGCTCAGCAGATCGCGCAGCATTTCCAACCCGCCAACCATCACCAGCGCCGCCAAAGCCACGCCAAGCTGAGAACCCAACCCGCCCAGCACCACAATCGCCAAGACAGTCGCGCTTTCGATGAAGGTAAAACTCTCGGGGCTGATGAACGCCTGCCGCGTGGCGAAGAACGCGCCGGCGAACCCGGCGAACATCGCGCCCGTGGCGAAAGCGGTGAGTTTGGTGGTGGTGACGTTGATACCCAAGGACCGGCAGGCGATCTCATCCTCCCGCAACGCTTCCCACGCACGCCCCAGCGGCAGCCGGCGCAGCCGCAGCGTCACCCAATTGGTCAGCAGTGCCAGCGCCAGGATGAGGTAGTAGAGGAAAATGACCCGGTGGATCGTCTCTGCCTCGATCCCGAAGAAACCCGCGACCGTGTCGTCCCCGTCGTCCATGCTGAACCGCAGCCCGAACAGCGTCGGCCGCGGAATGTCGGTGATCCCGTTCGGCCCATGCGTCAGGCTGACCCAGTTGATCAGCAGCACGCGGATGATCTCCCCGAACGCCAGCGTCACGATGGCCAGATAATCCCCGCGCAGCCGCAGCACCGGGAATCCCAGCAGCACGCCCCAGAACGCCGCCATGATCCCCGCCAACGGCAGGCAGATCCAAAACCCCAGCCCAAAGTGCTCGGCCAGCAATGCGTAGGAGTAGGCACCAACGGCGTAGAACGCGACATATCCAAGGTCCAGCAACCCCGCGAGACCCACGACGATGTTCAGCCCCCAACCCAGCATCACGTACGTCAGCACCAGCGTGCCCAGGTCCACGTAATAGCGGGATCCGGTCAACGGCAGCAGCACCGCCGCCGCCAGCAATATCGGCGCAACGAACCGGTTCGCCGCCTTCGGCACGATCTTCGACGCGCGGATCGTCCGTGCCTCCTTCCCCGGCCGGTCCGCCCACAGGTGCATGACCAGCCGCCCGACGAAGACCAAACCCACCAGAACAGCCGCCGCGATCGGCCGTCCGCGCAGGACAAGCCCCCGATCGCCGTTGTCCAGCACCAGTCCGACCATGGGCACGAAAAGGCCCAGAGCGATGACGGCGGATAGAAACGCGTCGCGCAGCGCGGCCATCATACCTTCTCGACCTCCGCCCGGCCCATGATCCCGTTCGGACGGAAGATCAGCACCAGGATCAGGACTGAGAACGCCGCGACGTCCTTGTATTCGACCGGCAGGAACGCCGACCACCCGACCTCGATCAGCCCGATCAACAAACCGCCGAGCACCGCGCCTGGCAGGCTTCCGATCCCGCCCAACACGGCGGCGGTGAAGGCTTTGACTCCCGCCAGGAAGCCGATGAAAAAGTCGATCACGCCGTAATACAGCAGGAACAACAGCCCCGCGACGGCGGCCAGCGCGGCGCCGATCACGAATGTCAGGCTGATCGTCCGGTCGGTATCGATGCCCATCAGGCCCGCCATTTTCAGGTCCTGCTCGCAGGCGCGCATCGATCGGCCCAGCGGCGTTTTCGTCACCAGCCAGGTGAAAACCGCCAGCACCACCAACGTCGTCACCACGATCGCGATCTGCATCCACGACAGCTGAACCGCGAAATTGCCGTCGTCCATCAGCGCGATCCCGCCGGGCAACAATGCCTCCATCGGCTTGACCCGCGCCCCCTGCCCCACCTGAACGAAATTCTGCAGCACGATCGACATGCCGATCGCACTAATCAGCGGCGCCAACCGGAACGACCCGCGCAATGGCCGATACGCCACCCGCTCCACCGTCCAGCCATAGAGCGCGGCGAGTCCGGCGGCGAATATCAAGGTCAAAGCCAACGCCAACGGAACCGCCGTGATCCCCAGCGATGCGAGCCCCAGCAGCGCGATCAGGGACAGAAACGAGCCGACCATGAAAATGTCGCCATGGGCGAAGTTGATCATGCCGATAATGCCGTAGACCATGGTGTACCCGACCGCGATCAGGCCATAGATCATGCCCAGGGTCACACCGTTGATCAGTTGCTGCAGCGCGTATGCCAGGGCCGGGACTCCAGGAACGTTCGTCACAACCAAACACGCCCCGGACGCTGTCGGCAAGACGACAGTCGCGCGCCCCCTTCGCCCCGCCCGTTTCCCGCACTACTGTCCCGCAAGACGATCCGGACCGACTCAATGCCTCTTGCCGCCTTCGCCATCGACAAGCTCCGCCATTCGGCGTGGCTCAACCGCGAGCGGATCGTCGCCTGGTGCGCCATTCTCGCGATGCTGGAGGCTGCGCTGCTGATCGGCATCGCGCTGTGGCAGCACGGCGCGTTCGGACCGGCCCCCTCCCGTTCCAGCGATTTCCTGAGCTTCTATGCCGCCGGCAAGCTCGTGCTCGCCGGCACGCCCGCTCTGGCATACGACCAGAACGCGCATTTCATGGCCGAGCAGGCGATCAAAGGCGCCGGCATTCCCTACCAATTTTTCTTTTACCCGCCGGTCTATCTGCCGTTTTGCGCCTTGCTGGCGATCCTGCCCTATTATCCCGCCTTCATCCTGTTCCAACTGGCGCCCCTGATCCCCTTCGTTCTAATCGCCCGATCGATCCTGAAGATGCCGGGGTTGGCCTGGCTCGTGCCAGTCCTGGCATTTCCGGCGATCTTCTGGACCGTCGGCCTGGGCCAGAACGCGTTCCTGACCGCCGCGCTGTTCGGCGGTTTCACCGTGCTGCTGGATCGCAGGCCCTTCTCGGCCGGCATGCTGCTGGGCCTGATCTGCTACAAGCCCCATTTCGGCGTCCTCGTCCCCATCGCGTTGATCGCCGGCAATCGCTGGCGCACCTTCGCCGCCGCCGCCATCACCATCGCAGCCATGGTCGCGCTGTCCGTCGCACTGTTCGGTACCCGGACCTGGTTCGCCTATATCGCCGCGACGCTGGACGCCAAAGCGGTCTTCGGATCAGGCCGCATCGACTATGCCGGCATGATCACCGTATTCGGTGCCGAGCGTCTGATGGGCTTCGCCAATGCCCCAGCCTATGGGCTGCAGATCATCGTGAGCCTGGAGATGGTCACCCTGGTCGCGCTGATGTGGCGCCGCCAGATCAGCCCGGCTTTGCAGTTCGTCACCTTGATTTCGGCGACACTGCTCGCGGTGCCGGTCGCGCTGATCTACGACCAGATGCTCCTGCTTCTCGCAGTCGTCTGGTTCACGAGCGAAGCGCGGCGAAGCGGGTTCCTGTCGTGGGAGCGCCTGGCCCTGGCGGGGATCTACCTGCTGGCGTTGCTGACGTGGCCGGTCGGCACCGTGTGGCACCTGCCATTGGGGCCGATCCCGCCATCGATCCTTCTGCTGCTTTGCGTTCGCCGGTTGTGGCGGACGCTTGAACTCAGGCCACGCCGTACTGCTTGAACCAGGCCAGCATCCGCTTCCACCCATCCGCCGCGTCGGCCTTGTTGTAGCTGGGGCGGTAGTCGGCATGGAAGCCATGGCCGGCATCCGGGTAAATGACGATCTCCACGGTTTTATGCGCGGCTTTCGCCTTGGCCTGTGCTGCCCTGACGGCGGCGACCGGAATGCTGGTATCCTGCTCGCCGTACAAACCCAGCAGCGGACAGTGGAGCGAGTCGGCATAATCGGTCGCGGTGGCCGGCTGGATCGGCGTCGGCGTGCCACCAACCGGGCCATACCAAGCGACCGCCGCCTTCACCTGTGTGGAATGCGCCGCATAGAGCCAAGTCATCCGCCCGCCCCGGCAAAATCCGGTGACACCAAGTCGCTGAACGTCGCCCTTATGCGCCGCGGCCCAGGCGACCGTCGCGTCGGCATCGGCCATATACTGCGCGTCCGGCTCCTTGGAGATAACGTCCGAAATGATCTGCTTGACGTCGGTCATCTTCGACAGATCGCCGATCCGGGCATAATATTCGGTCGCTACCGCCATATAGCCAGCTTTGGCGAGGCGGCGGCAGACATCCTTGATATAGTCATGAACCCCGAAAATCTCCTCATTGACGAGGATGACCGGGAAATGCGTGCCCTTGGCCGGCCGCGCGTAGTAGGCGGGGAGTTCGCCGCCGGGGACCGGGATCTTCGTCTCGCCGGTCTCGATGCCGGTCGCGTCGGTCTGGATGGCCTGCGCCTGAACCCGTTCGGTCGCCAGCGTCAGCCCCGAAATCAGCGACGTCATCACGAACCCGCGCCGTGCCATGGGATAGTTTTGTAAGCCGGATATCTCGTTCATGGGGCCCTTCCTCCGCCGATCCTTGGACGGTACGAGCATAGCACGCGTCGGCGTGCCGTCCCAAGGACGCGACGGTTTATTTTTCCTTGGTGCGAGCCAACCGCATGGCTAATTGCCCGTTCATCGATCCGCGGGCGGCCCTGCTCGTCCAGGTCAGCGCGTGTGGTATCGCCTACCCCCGCTCCAGCCGCACGCTCGACCGGATCTCCAGCACGCTCAGAAAGAACGCCCCGTAGGCCGTCTGGAACGCCAGCAGGATCGCCGTCGCCGACGGAATAACCAGCCGCATCGTCTGGCTCGGCGCCATCATGCCGAACGCGTGCGTACCCCAAGCCGACACCGCGCCCACGCCCATGCCGAGCCCCAAAAGCAATAACAACGCGCCGGCGATCAGCCCGCGTTCCAGCGTCGCGACACTCATGAGGCGGCGGAACGATGGGTCGTCCGGCACAAACCCCTCCCGCGTGCCGTAGACTTTGGCGAACGTCCAGAACTGGATCGCCTGGTAACCCACATTCACTGCCGCCGACGCATACAGCAGCGTGTGAATGTCGAAGGTAATGCCCGCCACGTGACCCGGCCCTGGCAGCAGCCACAGCATTGCCAACACCCCCACCGCGATTGCCGCGAGGCCGGGATACAGGAAGAGCCAGCGCGGGCTGAACAGCAGCAGGAACCGCAGGTGACGCCAGCCGTCGCGCCAACTGCGCAGATGCGGCGGGCGGGATCGCCCGTCGGGGGACAGGGTCGTGGGAACTTCGGCGATCCGCAGGCCTGCAATGGTCGCCTTGATGACCATCTCGCTCGCGAATTCCATACCCGTCGTCTGCAGATCCAGTCCCAGAATCGCGGCCCTGTCGAACCCACGCAGGCCGCAATGAAAATCCCCGCTCGGGCTGTGGAAGAACAGCCGCCCGATCCCCGTAAGCACCGGATTGCCGAGATACCGGTGCAACGGCGGCATCGCACCCGGCGCGATCCCGCCCTTGAACCGGTTGCCCATCACAAGCTGCCACCCCTCCCGCAACCGCTCCACAAAACCATCGAGGCGCGAGAAATCGTAGCTGTCGTCGCTGTCGCCCATGATGACGTAGCGGCCTTTCGCGGCCTCGATCCCGCCGATCAACGCACTGCCGTAACCCTTGGCCGCGATCGGCACGACCCTCGCACCGTGCGCGACGGCGATCGCCTGCGACCCGTCGGTGCTCCCGTTGTCGGCGATCAAAACCTCGCCGGTCACGCCCGCGCGCGCCAGAAAGTCGCGTGCCTTGTCGATGCAAACCGCCAGCGTTTCCGCCTCGTTCAGGCACGGCATCAGGATCGTCAGTTCGACGGCTTCGGTCATGATTGTGATCGGCCCCTCTCGCAGAGCAACGGTACCATTGCTCCGGGGCTTTTGCCGTCAATCGCCGCGCTTCGCCAGTTCTCGTCCCATATGTCAGGCGTCTTGCTCTTCCCTCCCACGGATGCGAGAACGCGCGACTTAATGGACCGCTCAACTAAGCCGAACTCGTCCCGGCGCTGGAAGGTGCAACAATGTCAGATCTCGAAATCGTTTGGACAAAAGTCGATGAGGCGCCCGGGCTTGCGACCTACTCCCTTCTGCCGATCGTTCAGGCCTTCGTCGGTGCCGCCGGCGTCAAAATGACGCTGAAGGACATCTCCCTCACCGGCCGCATCATCGCCAACTTCCCCGAGAAACTGAAGCCGGAGCAGCGCATTCCCGACGAACTCGCCGAACTCGGCAAGCTCACTCTGCGGCCGGAAGCCAACATCATCAAACTGCCCAACATCTCCGCCTCGATCCCGCAGCTCAAGGCCGCGATCAAGGAACTGCAGAGCAAGGGTTACGACGTTCCGAACTATCCCGACACCGACGCCAACCCCGCCGACAAGGAAATCCGCGCCCGCTACGGCAAGGTCCTTGGCAGCGCCGTCAACCCGGTCCTGCGCGAAGGCAATTCGGACCGCCGCGCCGCTGGCGCCGTCAAGCAATATGCCCGCAACAACCCGCACAAGATGGGCGGCTGGACCCCGGATTCCAAAACCCGCGTGGCCTACATGCCGGGCAAGGATTTCTACGGCTCGGAAGTCGCCACGACCGTCAAGGCGCCGACCAACGCCAGGATCGAGCTGGTCGCCAACGATGGTACCGTCACGGTGCTGAAGGAAAAGACCGCACTGCGCGCCGACGAAATCATCGACGCCTCCGCGATGAACCGTAAGGCCCTCCGCGCTTTCTTCGCCGAGCAGATCGCCGCCGCGAAAAAGGACGGCATCCTGTTCTCGCTGCACGTGAAGACCACGATGATGAAGATTTCCGATCCCATCATTTTCGGCCATGCCGTGTCCGTCTACTTCGCCGATGTGTTCGAAAAGCACGGCGCCACGCTCGCCCGCCTCGGTGTCGATCCTGACAACGGCGTCAGCGACATGCTCACCCGTATCGAGACCCTGCCCGAGGCCGAAAAGGCCGCGATCAAGGCCGATATCGATGCCGTCTATGCCAAGCAGCCCGGCCTCGCGATGGTCAACTCGGACCGTGGCATCACCAACCTGCACGTGCCCAGCGACGTGATCGTCGACGCATCGATGCCGGCGATGATCCGCGAATCCGGTAAAATGTGGGGCGCCGACGGCAAACTGCACGACACGGTCGCCGCGATCCCCGACCGCTGCTACGCCCGCCTCTTCCAGGCCGTCATCGAAGACTGCAAAGCCCACGGCGCCTTCGATCCGAAGACGATGGGATCGGTCCCGAACGTCGGACTCATGGCCCAACAGGCCGAGGAGTACGGCTCCCACGACAAGACCTTCGAAATCGCCGCCGACGGCAAGGTCCGCGTCGTTGCCGACGACGGCACCGAACTGCTGTCGGTGCCGGTTGAAACCGGCGACATCTTCCGCATGTGCCAGGTCAAGGACGTCCCGATCCAGGATTGGGTCAAGCTCGGCGTCCGCCGCGCCCGCCTCACCAACACCCCCGCCGTCTTCTGGCTCGACGCCAACCGTGCGCATGACCGCGAGCTGATCGCCAAAGTCGAAAAATACCTCAAGAACGAGGACACCACCGGCCTCGACATCCGCATCATGGCCCCGGTCGAGGCGACCAAGTTCTCGCTCGACCGCATCCGCCAGGGCCAGGACACCATCTCCGTCACCGGCAACGTGCTGCGCGACTACCTGACCGATCTCTTCCCGATCATGGAACTCGGCACCTCCGCCAAGATGCTGTCGGTCGTGCCGCTGCTCGCCGGCGGCGGGATGTTCGAAACCGGCGCCGGCGGTTCGGCGCCCAAGCATGTCGAACAGTTCCAGCAGGAAGGCTACCTGCGCTGGGATTCCCTCGGCGAATTCCTCGCCCTCGGCGCCTCCCTCGAACACCTGGCACAGATGCAGAAGAACGCCGACGTGCAGGTGCTGGCCGAAACGCTCGATGAGGCCAACGGCAAGATCCTCGAATTCAATCGCTCCCCGGCACGTCGGGTCGGCGAAATCGACAATCGCGGCAGCCATTTCTACCTCGCGCTCTACTGGGCGCAGGCGCTCGCCGCGCGGGACAACAGCTCCTCGCTGGCCGCTCGCTTCAAACCGCTGGCCGAGGCCCTGGCCGCCAACGAAGCAAAAATCAATGCGGAGCTGATCGCCGCGCAGGGCAAACCGCAGGATACCGGTGGCTACTACTTGCCGGATGCGGCCAAAACCTCCGCGGCGATGCGGCCCAGCAAGACCCTGAACGCCGCACTCGAAACACTCTGACGCGCCGCACGACCGACCCGCCCTGAACCATCAGGGCGGGAACGCGTTTTCGCGCGATGGTTGCATTCCCAAGCTGGCCGCCCATCTGCTAGCATTGCGCGACATGGTCGGGATCATGGACCATGCAACCGGACCCCACCACGCATGAGCCGACCACCGCGTGTCATTGTGCCATTAGGCCGCCGCCGGCGCTCAGCGACGCTGGACTGGCGCGCCCTGTCCACAGCGTTGGGCATAATCTTGATTCTGCTGGCAGCGGTGGTCACATGCGCGGCCACCTACCGATCCATCCTGACCCAGCGGGCCGAGACCGAAGCAAAAGTTCAAACCTCGCTGATCAGCCAGGCGCAGACACTTTCGGAAGAGGTTAATCGCGAGCTTCTCGCTGTCGACCAGACCCTTCTTGGTCTCGCGAAGGATTGGGAAGCCGATCCCGCCTCGTTCAAACTGCGCGGACGCATGGCCGCATTACCCGCGCTCGGCGGTCTGACCCACGACATGATCCTGGTGGACGAGACCGGAATCGTCCGTCAATCGACGGTGCCCGAGGCAGTGGGGCAGAATCTCGCGGCCCGGGATTTCGTCGCCTTCGCGCGCCGCCATACGCCCCCGGTGGGTGGCGTCTTCGTCGGTGGAGCGACGCTCGACCCGGTCATGCGGCAATGGCATCTCAATATCGCGATCTGGCTCCGCCATCCGGACGGGTCCTTCGCCGGGGCGCTCGCCGCCGACTATCGGGTTTCGGCGATTTTGGATGTCTTCCACCAGGCGGTCGTCGGCAAGGACGGGCTGGTTGCGTTGATCGGCCTGTCGGATGGACGGGTACGCGCCAACCTGAGCACGACCGAAGTCGATCAAAACACCGATTACGCGGGGTCGCCAATGCTGCTGGCGATGAAATCCGCGACCGCCGGAACCTGGTTCGGTCGCTCGGCAACCGACTCCGTGGAGCGATTCCACGCCTACCGGCGTTTGCCTGGACGCGATCTGGTCCTGATCGTCGCAATGGAACGGACCGAAGCGATGCTGCCGGCCACCGAGTGGCAATGGCAGGCCGCACGCTTCGCCGGCGCGATCCTCCTGCTCCTGCTGATCATCGGTTGGCAATTGCTGCGGAGCGCCGATCTCGCGCGCATACGCGATCAGACCTCCGCCACCGATCACGCCACACTCGCCGCCACCAACGCCCAGCTCCAGGTCGCCAAGGCCGAGGCGGACGCCAAGGCAGAGCATCTGGCGGCAACGCTGGGCGGGATGACGGATGGCATCTATATGATGGATGCTCAGTTCTGCCTCGTGGAATGGAACGAGCGCTTTCCCGACCTCGCCGGGATACCGGCAGATCTCCCGCGCGTCGGCTTGCCGATGGAGGAGATCCTGCGCGCCCAGGCCAATTCCGGCCTGTTCGGCGACGTCGATGTCGAAGCGGAAGTCGAACGACGTATGGCAACCCTGCGTACGCTCCGCTTCGGCACGACGGAACGTACGCGGCCTGATGGCCGAACGATCGAACTGCGGCGCCGCGCCCTGCCCGATGGCGGCTTCGTCACCCTGTATTCCGACATCACCGAACACAAACGCGTCGAAGCCGACCTCCGCGACGCTCGGTCGAACGCGGAAACCGCCAACGCCGCGAAGACCCGTTTCGTTGCGATTGTAAGCCATGAAATCCGCACACCGCTGAATGCGTTGCTCAATACGCTGCGGCTGCTGGAGGACAGCATCCTGACACCGGCGCAGCGCGGCCTCGTCGCGATGGCCAGTCAGTCGGGCGACGCCCTGTCCAGCCTGGTAAACGACATTCTGGAAATGTCGCGCATGGAGGCCGGCCAACTTACGCTGCGTCCAAGCGAGTTCGAATTGCGGCCAATGTTGCGCGGGGCGTTGGAGATTTTCCGTAGCCAGGCCGAGGTTCAGGGCATCATGCTTCTCCTCGATATCGCCGCGGATGTTCCCCCGAACGTCCTGCTGGATGGCGGCCGGCTGCGGCAGGTGCTGCTCAATCTCTTGTCCAACGCCGTGAAGTTTGCCCGCGCGGGGGACGTTGTCCTCTCGGTCGCACGCGACTACTCGACCCGAACCACCGCCGGCGGCCTGCGGATCGCGGTGTCGGATCAAGGCCCGACAATCCCCCCGGTCGACCGGGAAAAATTGTTTCAACCATTCAGCCAGTTGGACCGGCCAGACGGCGATACCACCGTCGGCTCGGGCCTCGGGCTTTCGATCTGCCTGCATCTGATCACGATGATGGGCGGGGCGATCGGCTGCGAAGCCTGGTCGGACGATCAGGCTGGTGGCAACATGTTCTGGATCACGCTGCCGGACACGGTGATCGTTCTGCCCCAGCCCGCGCCGGCGCAGGCCGGCCCGGTCCCCGCGCGGCCGGATACCGCGGTGAACCTGCCGCGCCGCCTGACGCCGCGCACCCGCATTCTGCTGGTCGAGGACGTGCGGGCAAACCAGGTGATCGCCGCGACCTTGCTGCGCCGGGTCGGACATTCGGTCGACATCGTCGCGAACGGCACGGACGCGATCCGGGCGGTGCAGCGCGTCCCCTACGATGTCGTGCTCATGGATATCTTCATGCCGGGCATGAGCGGACAGGAGGCCACGCGACATATCCGCGAACTGCCCGATCTCGCGGGCCGCGTGCCGATCCTCGCGCTCACCGCGAATACCGCGCCGGAAGATGAAGTGCTCTACGTCGCCGCCGGTATGAACGGCGCCCTGGGCAAGCCGGTGTCGTTGCCGGAATTGCAGGCGGCGCTCATCCGCTACGTCTGGCCCGGCCATCCCGCGGGCGGAGTGACGAGCATCGTAATCGCCGCGCCGGATCCGGATTCGGTGGAATCCCTTCTGTCCCTGGAACGGGTCGCCGAACTGCGTACGAACCTGCCCGCCGATGTGCTGATGAACCTCGTCAGCGCCTGCCTCACCGAGCTGGATGAGAAGATGCCGCCGTTCCGGCGCGCGCTGGCCGCTGGAAGCGCGTCCGAAATCGAACCCCAGGCACACGCCATCGCCGGTATCGCCGCCAGCTACGGTCTGGCAGCCGTGGAAGCCAAGGCTCGCGCCATCATGGCCGCCGCAAAGACCGGTAACACAGGCAATCTCGAAACCGCCTTTCCGGACATCGAGGCCGCATTGACCCGCAGCGGCGACGCCTTGCGCGAAATCGTCCAAAAATCGCCGGCATAGGCGATACCGTTAACCTTTCCTTAACGAATTTGCGTTACCGTGCCGGATCATGATCTCGCTGTCCTCATTGTCGGCATTTTCGGTTTCGCACCCCGCCGGGCCAACAGCCCGTCCCGGCGGGGCCATCAGCCCGCGGCAGTATGCTCGCGAGGCGACGAATCCCGCCGGACCCGGCACCCCCGCACCGAAACCCATGCCGCAGCAGGCCGCGCCGCCGGGCGGCGTGCCGCCGACCCCGCGGCTGTTGCCACGTGGGTCTCTGGTTGATCTTTCGGCCTAGAGCGGGATCGCCAGAGTTGGAATCACACGGCGGCGTGATTCACGCGATTAAACAAAAACTTATAGAGCACGATAGGGTCAACTTGACCCGATCGTGCTCTAACGCCACCACCGGATGTCTTGATCCCGCGTGCCCAAAAGCTCAGGGTAGACACCATGTCAGGATTTGTTCGCCGCATCCCCGAAGGTGACAACCGCGAGCGCGCCGTCTGCGCCGATTGCGGCCACGTTGCCTATGAAAATCCCAAGATCGTGGTTGGCACAGTGGTCGTCTCCGACGGCAAGGTGCTGCTGTGCCGCCGCGCGATCGAACCGCGCCGGGGCTACTGGACGCTGCCGGCCGGCTACATGGAACTCGGCGAGACGCTCGAAGAAGGCGCCGCCCGGGAAGCCATGGAGGAAGCCGAAGCGACGATCGCCATCGACGGCATTCTCGGCGTGTTCACCATCGCCCGCATCGGCCAGGTGCAGGTGATCTTCCGGGGCCGGTTCGCCGATGCTCCGCATTTCGCGGCGGGACCCGAAAGTGAGGAAGTCGCGCTGTTCGAGTGGGATCGTATCCCCTGGGATGAGATCGCATTTCCCTCGGTGCACTGGGCGTTGGACGCTTGGCATCGCGATCCCGACGGCCTGCTGGGCGCCCCTGCCGGCAACCCGACCCACGATCCGCGCGGGGTGCACCGCATCGGAGGTTCGCGGAACGCCTGAAAATATTTTGTCCCAAGTGCGACCGTGTTAACCCTTTATTTACTATTCGTCCGCAAACTCTCCTGGACCGGTGACATCCGTCGCCGAAATGGAGAGTGGCGATGGGAAAAATACCGGTTTCTCAACGGCGACGCCGATCCGCTGGCAGTTCGGTATCGGTCTCGAACGGGGGCGTCAGCATTGCCTCCGGCGCACATATCCCTCGCATCGACCTCGAAACGCTGTTTCGGGACAGGGCGGTCGCTGAAGGCCCAGCCACCTCGGTGACCGGTGGCGGGGTACAGACGCCCGGCACCGCTGTTCAGCCCGCACCTATCGGCGCCCCCGAAACGATTGCGCTGGCGGACGGCACGCGGATCACCTTCGCTTCGGCCGACTGGATGCGGGTGTTGGAAACCGCTTAGCGCGTGATCGCCAGAGGTGGAACCACACGGCGGCGTGAATCACGCGATCAAACAAAGACTTATAGAGCGTGATCGGGTCAAACTGACCCAATCGCGCTCTGGTCCGCGGCCTACCAGGAACCGGTATTAGGCATGCTGGTCCACGGTTCAGCCGGCGGCAGCGCCGCGCCGTCCTGCAACAGTTCCAGGGAGATCCCGTCGGCTGTGCGAATAAACGCCATCCGGCCGTCGCGCGGCGGGCGGTTGATCGTCACGCCGTGCGCGATGAAGGCATTGCAGGTGTCGTAAATATTGTCGACGGCATAAGCGAGATGGCCAAAATTTCGGCCGCCGGTGTAGCCCTTCTCATCCCAATTGTAGGTCAGTTCCACCGGGGCCTGTTCGTCGCCGGGGGCGGCGAGGAAAACGTTCGTGTAGCGGCCCTTTTCGTCCTCCCGACGGCGAATCTCCTTCAGGCCAAGCACGGCGAAAAACGCGATCGTGTCCTCCAGCGAGCTGACGCGGATCATGGTGTGGAGATATTTGGTCATGACATTTCCTGGGATCGGGGTGTGACGACAGTCATCGTCAGCATATCGCGAACCCCGCCGATTGGAAAACCGCATCGGCACCCAAGTCCGAAGATAAACCGCGTTGGTGCATAGCCAACGATTGCCGGGGTTGCTACGCTGGTTGCCGGCCCGGAAAAACCGGTGACCGGTGGGCGACCCGAGATTGAGTCGATGAAGCTGTCCTCCCGCCTGCTGCTGCTGATCCTCGGCTGCCTCGTGCCGATTCTCATGGCGCAGTTCTACACCCTGGTCCGCCAGCACGCCGAACGGCAGGCTCGGCTGCATGATGCCGTCCTGTCTCAAGCCCAACTGGCGATGAACGACATGGCCGGCGTCGTCGACAGCGTACGACGCCTGTCCTGGATCGCTGCCCGCCTGTCGTCGATCGTACCGCCCACGCCTGACGCCGATTGCGGCGACCAGTTGAGCAGCCTCCACCGCGATTTGCCCTCGCTGGTGTTCATCGCGGTTGTCGATCGCGAAGGTAAACTGATCTGCGGCTCCCGAGCCGCGTTGGACGCCGCTTGGCAGCAACGCCCCGTCTGAGTGCCGGACCTCGGACACATGGAAGCCGGGACCATCGGTTCCGTCGCGACCGTCACCGGCCTGGAACACCCGTTCCTGCCGATCGCGACCCCCTCGCCCTCCCCCGAAGACGGCCATGTGGTGATCGCCGGCCTGGATCTGACCTGGTTGAGCGAGCATATCGCCGAAATGCGCCCGCAGCGGTTGGCGACGATGAACCGCGCGACGCTTTACATCACCGATCGCAACGGAATGATCGTCGGGCTGGAGGCCGGGGGGGACTCCACCCCCGGCGCGCAGATCGGGGCACCCCTGCCGGTGGCGCTGCGCCCCTTCATCCATCCGGCGTCGGTGGAGCAAACCACGGTTCATGACTCCTCCGATCAGGGCTGGTTCACCTCCGTCGTGCCAGCGCCGATCGTGGCGTCCGGTCTGACCGCCTTCGCCGCGCTGGCGGTGCCGTCCCCGATCGCCAGTTTTGCCCGCTTCGCCGTCTGGGATTTGACGATCACCGGCTACTTCGCGCTGATGGCCCTGCTCTTGGCATGGCGGTCGGGTCAGCGCTTCATCTACCAGCCCACCGAGATGCTGCTTTCAACCGCGCAACGATGGCGCGACGGCGATCTGAACGTGCGTGCCCCGTTGACCGGCCGGGGATCGGAGTTCGATGCCTTGGCACAGTCGTTCAATGCCATGGCCTCCAGCCTGCAGGCACGCGACCTGGAGCGCCGGTTGCAGGCCGAATTGCTGGAATCGCTGGTGGCCGAACGCACCCGAGCACTGTCGGAAATCAACAACCGCCTCCAGGTCGAGGTCGCCGAACGCGAAAAGACCGAAGCCGCGCTGCATCAGGCACAGAAGCTTCAAGCCGTCGGTCAGCTCGCCGGCGGGATCGCACACGATTTCAACAACATGCTGGCAACCGTGCTCGGCAATCTCGAACTGATGCAGCACCGCGTGGTGCAGGTCGCACCCACCTTGCCGGAGGCCGATGCGGCAAGGCTGGCGGCGTTGATCGAGCGTGCGACCGGCGCTGTGCAACGCGGTGCCCAGTTGACCTCTCGCTTGCTGGCCTTCTCCCGCCGCCAGCGGCTGAGCACCCGCGCCACCGATCTGAACCGGCTTGTCACGGAACTCGTGTCGCTGGCGACCAGCACGTTGGGGCGGCGGGTGCGGGTAACAACCGATCTCGCGCCCGAACTGTGGCCAGCGATGGTCGATCCCTCGCAGGTGGAGGCGGCACTGCTGAACCTCTGCCTCAATGCCCGCGACGCCATGCCGGATGGCGGGCAACTGACCATCACCACGACCAATATCGCGTTCGAGGGCCAACAGGCCGACGACCCGCCGCCAGGTGCCTATGTGCGGGTCAGTATCGCCGATACAGGCACCGGCATGACCGCGGAAGTGCGGCGACAGGCCTTCGATCCGTTCTTCACCACCAAGGGACCTGGCGGATCGGGTCTGGGCCTAAGCCAGGTCTATGGCATGGCGCGCCAATCCGGCGGCACCGTGCTGCTGGACAGCACCGAAGGCCAGGGGACCGAGGTCTCGCTCGTGCTCCCGCGCGCAATGACCGAGGTCGAAACCGAACAGCCGCGTACGGCCGGCAACGATCCGCCGCCGGATTTGAAGAAGCTGCTCGTGATGGTCGTGGACGACGATGCCGCCGTGCGGCAGGTCACGGTCGAAATGCTGCGCGACCTCGGCTGCGGGGTGGTGCAGGCGCCCGGCGGGGCCGAGGCTTTGGCGTTGATCGACACATTGCCTCGCGCGCCTGACATCATCCTGATGGACTACGCGATGCCGGGCATGAACGGACTGCGCGTCGCGACCGCCTTGCGACAACGAGGCATCAACGCCGCCATCGCTCTCGTCACCGGCTATGCCGAGGTCGAAGAAGGCGACAGCGAGGTCAACCCGCTCGATGGTCTGTTGCGCAAACCCTTCAGCATCCAGGAACTGCGAACCCTCCTGACCACGCTGCGCAAGCGGTCGGAAGCCGGTACATCCACCGTCCTGACCTGACCTGGATCAATGCATACGGCCCATTTCCATTCCATGTGGGCCGTATGGATCGATTGAAGGACACGATGTCATGGCACTGAAAGATATCCTGGTCCACATGGACAACGGCACCCGTTGCGAGGTCCGCCTGCGATTGGCAGCCGCGATCGCTCGGCAACATGGTGCTCACCTTGTCGGCCTCTACGCCGCCGACATCCCCAGCCCCGAATATTTCTACGGCGCGACAATGCCGTTCGCCGGCGGCGGCGCGGAAGACGTCGTCCACCGCATGCGTTCGGATTCCGCGGCGGCCTCCGTCAATACAGAGACAGCCTTTCGCGACCTGCTGCGGCAGGAAGGCCTGCAAGGCGAATGGCGTTATGTCGAGGGACAGGTGCCTGCCACCGTCTCGCTCCATGCGCGTTACGCCGATCTGGCCGTGGTCGCACAGCCCAACCCATATGATTCCCACGATGAAACGAATCGCGACGCGATCGTCGTCACCCCGTTGATGGGGAGCGGCCGTCCGGTCCTGATCGTACCCTACGCGGGTTCATTCTCCAGCGTGGGCGAGCACGTGCTGGTTGCCTGGAATGCCAGCCGGGAGGCCGCGCGAGCCGTCAACGATGCGCTGCCACTGCTGCGGCGTGCGAAGAAGGTCACGGTTCTCGCGGTCAATCCGCGCCAGGGTGTCGACGGCCACGGGGAGGTGCCCGCCGCCGATATCGCTTTGCATCTGGCACGCCACGGGGTCACCGCCGAAGCCGCGCACACCGTGGCGAAGGGGATCGCCGATGGCGAGGCGCTGCTGTCCTACGCCGCCGACATCGGCGCCGACATGATCGTGGCCGGCGGGTATGGCCACTCCCGAGCACGGGAAATGGTGTTTGGCGGGGTCACGCGGACACTGATCCAGGAAATGACGGTACCGGTTTTCCTGTCTCACTGAGACCCGGATTACCAGACGAAACGCGGTAACGACGCGACCGGGGACAGGTTGGCCGCTGCTGCGGCGGCTTCAGTCTTCTCCCGGTCGAAGCCGCCTGCCCCGTCCGACAATGCGGCGCCATGGATGCCGTCCAGCACCCAGCAGGACGCGATGCCGACGCGGGTCGCCCCGGTGATGTCGGTGTGGAGGGAGTCGCCGACGGCCAGAACCCGGTCCGCGGGCAAACCCATCTGTCGCAGAACGGGCTGGTAGACCTCGGGCTCCGGCTTGCCGAGGCTGCGCACCTCGCCGCCCAGTTCGCGATATCGCACCGCCAGCGACCCGGCACACAGAACACGCACGCCGCCGCGAATCACCACCAGATCCGGATTCGCACAGATCATTTTCAGCCCATGCTTGGCCGATTCCTGAAGATCGGCCTCAAACTCCGCCATGTCGCTGGGGTTGCGGTGATCGTCCGGACCGGTGTTGAGCATGAAATCGGCTTCGGACGGCCGATCGACCACCTCGATCGGCAGCCCTTCGAACACCGGTCGGTCACGTTCCGGCCCCAGATGGTACATCCGCCGACCCAAATTCGCCCACCACGCGTCCGGCGGGTCGATCAGCCCGCGGCGCACGGCTTCACCGCTGGTCATGATATCGGTGTACAGCGCATCCTCGATCCCCATGCGCCGCATCATCGTCTGTACAGCATCGTTTGGGCGCGGCACATTGGACAGCAACAAGGTCCGTTTGCCGGCGTCGCGCAGGTGCCGCAGGGTGTTCACGGCGTGCGGGAAAGCGTTCACCCCGTCATGAATGACGCCCCAGAGGTCGAGGATGAACCCATCGTACCGCGCCGCCAATGGCGCGAAACCGGTCAGATGTTCCATCTAATTCAACTCCGCGCGTTTTTCGGCTTCTGTTCCCACGGCATCCTGGACCCGCTGATAGCCGCCCTTTTTCAGCGCCGCCGCCAGTTCGCGCTTCATCCGCGGAACCATCGCCGGCCCTTCATACGCGAACCCGGTCATGACCTGAACCAACGATGCCCCGGCCTTGATTTTCGCCAATGCATCCTTGGCATCGAAAACGCCACCCACCCCGATCAACACCAGCCGCCCCTTTGCGTACAGATAGGCTCTGGCCAGCATGCGGGTAGAAAGCGGAAACAGCGGCGCGCCCGACAGCCCCCCGTCTTTACGGATGAGCTTGGACTGAATGCCGAGGGGGCGTGACAAGGTCGTGTTGCCGACGATCAGGCCCTGGATGCCTTCCCGCACGCACACCTCGATCACCGCCCGCAGATCCTGGTCGGCGAGATCGGGCGCGACCTTCACCAGAATGGGCGGCCGATTCGGCACCCGCGCGACAGCCCGCAGAATCGCGGTCAGCCGATCCTCGCTCTGCAGATCGCGCAAGCCGGGCGTATTGGGCGACGAGACATTGATGGTCACGTAATCGACCAAAGGACCGACGGCAGCGATCAACTCGCGGTAGTCGCGTTCCGGGTTCGCGCCATCCTTGTTGATGCCGACATTGGCGCCGAGGATGGCCCGGCGGGGCCCAACCGACGCCAGATTCTGCTTGTAGGCGTCCAGGCCCCCATTGTTGAAACCCAGGCGGTTGATCACCGCCCGGTCCGGTTCCAGCCGATAGACCCGGGGCTTCGAGTTGCCCGCCTGCGGTCGGGGCGTCACAGTGCCGGTTTCGACGAAGCCGAAGCCCAGACGCATCAAAGGTGCGACCACCGCGGCGTTCTTGTCGTAGCCGGCCGCCAGACCGATCGGATTGGAAAACGTCAAGCCGAACGCGTTGACGGACAGAACGGGATCGTCCTGACCGCCGCTCCTGCCAGCCAACCCCCTACGAAGCGCCCACATGGACAGATCGTGCGCGGTCTCCGGTTCGAGGCGGCGTAGCAACGGCAGCAGAAGAGAAGCGATGCGAGGCGTCATGATCCCTCGCTTATGCCCGCCCCCGGGCTGGCGCGAAAGGCCGGATTATCGCTTGTCAGGTGTCCAGCGATAAACCCGTTCCAACGCGCCGCCCATCAACATGGTTCGGTCGCTGTCGGACAGGCGATCGGTGACCTTGAACGCTTCGACACCCTGGCCATACGTCAGAACCTCGACAGCGCGTGTCCAATCGGTGCCCCAGAGGCAACGGTTGAAACCGAAAGCATCGAAGATGCGGGCGAGATGATCCCAGATATCCGGATAGGGGAAAGGCTTGTGCGACAGGGTGCAGGCGCCGGTGATCTTGATCGCGATATTCGGTTGCGCCGCCAGCGCCAAAACCGACGGCAGCGCATCCCAAGCGTCGGCCGGCGCGGGCGGATGGTGCGGCTGCTGCAAGCCGAGGTGATCGATCACGATCTGGGTGTCCGGGTTGCGCGCGGCGAGCTGGGCCGCCTGCTCCATCCGTCCCCAGGCGAGGATATTGACCGGCAGCCCATGCTTGGCGGCGGCGGCCAGAACGCGGTTGATGCCGGGATCGGCCGGGTCTTTCGACATGGGGTCGCGCATCATGATGCGCACGCCGACCGTACCCGGCGTGGCCTTCCAGTCGGCGATCGTCTCGGCGACCGCGGGATCGGTGGGATCGACAGGCTTGATCAGGCCGAACCGCCCGGGATGGGCCTTCTGCACCGCGATCGCGTAGCTGGCATCATAGCGGTACATGCTGAAAGGCGAGACGAGCAATGCGCCGTCGACGCCGACCGCGTCCATCGCCCCCACCATGGCGTCGCCATTCACCGCTTTGGGCCCGGTCAGCGTGCCAACCCATGGACGTCCGGGATGGTTGTGCTCATAAGCATGCACCTGGGCGTCGACGATCGCCATGATGTTGTGTTTCCTCACCGTTGTTCTCTGGAGTGACGCTACCTCTGTCGCACGCCATCCGACAAGCCGCGCGGCCGCGAGGGCAGGCTGGACACCCACACACGGTTGGTAGTGTATTGAAAGAAGACGCAAAAAGGGATCATGGATGCGACTCGTAATCGGGATCGTCGCTGCCTACCTCCTCGTGATGGGCATGGGATACGCCCTTAACGAAGGCTGGGTCCGCCTGCCGGAGCCGACGGCACCGCCGCCACCGATTTTCGATGAGTCCAAATATCTCGCTGGAGTGCAGCAGATTGGCGCCGTCGCGTTCATCGACAAACTCGTGCCCGTCGAAGGGAAAGCGCTGTCGGACCTCCGCATCCACGATACCGCCTACAACCCCGCCATGCGCAGGTTAACAGTCTGGATATCCGCAACGTTGCGCGGCGCACATTTCGTGTTCACGTCGGAGTGCCACAACGCGACGGCCGGGGGCTGGGTCTGCACCCGGCCCGTGGACGCCGGCGGCTTCATCCGGGTGAACTAGAGCGCGATCGCCAGAGGTGGAATCACACGGCGGCGTGAATCACGCGATCAAACAAAGACTACAGCGCGATCGCCAGAGGTGGACTCACACGGCGGTGTGAGTCACGCGATCAAACAGAGACTTATAGAATACGATTGGGTCAACTTGACCCGATCGTGCTCTAGCCGAACCAGGCCGTGGCGGGATCAGTTGACCCTGCCGCCGACCCGCTGCCCGCCGTTGCCCAGACAATAACACGACGAGCCCGGCGCCATCGGATGGTCCAGCGGGCAGACATACGGACCCGCATTGCATGACCCACCGCCATAGCCGGGCACCGGCGATTGCTGGGGAGGCGTGTAAACCACCGGCGGCGGGGGATAGTAGACCGGTGGAGGGTAATACGCCGGCGGGTAATAGGCCGGCGGATAGTACGCTGGCGGCACATAGTACGGAAACGGCACCCCGATGCCGATAAATACCCTCGCCTGTGCTGGCTGCGGAGCAACCGACAGACCAAGGGCGACGGTGCCAAGCGCTGCCAATCCAAGCAAACGCCGCGAAACAGAGGAGCGTGTTTGGGTCATGCCGAACATGGTGCCACAACTATGTAACCGAATTATGGCCGTCAGTGCTGACTCACAGCTTGTTGAGCAGCCTGGATCAACCGCAAGCAATCCATACGGTCGCCTGAAGCCAGCGCCTGTAGTGCTTGCGAAACCAGTTTAACACTGGGCCTCCCGCTTGGAACCCCGGTCGAACCAAGTGGAACCGACCGGTCGAGCAGGCGCGTTTGTGCCATTTCCAGGGATTCCTGGGCCTCCCCGTCACGGCCGGCCGCGAGGGCGTGTTCCGCGGCACGCAGAAACGCAGAAGCATCGGCATCCTCGCTCACCGGCGGCGCCGGCAGGGGGCCCGCGATGGCCGATGGCGATGTCTGTGCCAGGGCAGGGCCAGCCAGAGCCAAGATGATGATCGCGAGACGGAAAATCAGCCGGGACATCGGATCGAATCTCCAATTTGCCACCCGCCAACCCTACCGCGTCTATAGCGTGATCGCCAGAGGCGGAATCACACGGCGGTGTGAATTGCGCGATTAAACAAAGGCTTATAGAGCCCTATTGGGTCAACTTGCCCCGATAGTGCTCTATGCTGCGTCGTGGAAGATGATCCCAAGTGTGTGCCGGTTGCCCGACAGCACGCGGCTGACACCATGCCGCATCGCCACGCGATGATAACCGCGAGCCCCCCGGACCGGGCGCTCGCGCACCGGGAAAATCGCGGCCTCCCCTTGGCGAAGCCGCACGACTTCGCCTCTCGATTGGGCACGAGGGCGCTGCTCGACCAACATAAACTCCCCGCCGCTGAAATCCCGCTCGGGGTCGCTCAACAGGATCACGGTCTGCAACGGAAACACCAGCTCGCCGTAAAGATCCTGGTGCAGACAGTTGAAGCCGTCCTTGGCATAGCGCAGCATCAACGGTGTTGGCCGCGTCTGCCCCGCCGCGTGGCAACGTTCGATGAACGCCTCAAACGTCGCGGGAAAGATTTCGTCCTGACCGAGCGCTCGGCGCCACTGGTTGGCGACCGTGGCGAGCGGCGGGTAAAGCGTGCTCCGGAGATCGGCGACGACCCTTGGCAGCGGATAAGCGAAGTATTGATACTCGCCGCGCCCATAGCCGTGCGCCTCCATAACGATCCGTTTCCGAAAGATCGGTGTCTGATCGTAAAGCGCCGTCAGCGCCCCGCATGTCGCGGGATCGAGCATGGGACGGACTGCATAGCCGTGCTGCGCCAGATCGGCGGCGAGGTGCTGGGGGTCAAGATCGTTCATACCGGCATCCTCCCACGAACGCCGTTCCGGTGCATGCCGGATGTTGCCGTGGCTGCCCTGGCCGACCTACCGGCCAACCGGTTTGGCCAGTTCCTCGGCGAGGGCGTCGCGCAGGGAAGTCAGCACGGGTTCCCATTGACCCGGCTTGTCCTGCCGGAACAGCCGGGCGCTGGGGTACCAGGGGCTGTCGGTCCGACCGAGCATCCAGCGCCAGTCGGCGGCCTTTGGGATCATGATCCAAACCGGTTTGCCCAACGCACCGGACAGATGTCCCATCGAGGTATCGACGGTGATGATCAGGTCGAGGTTCTCGATGACCGCCGCCGTCTCCCCGAAATTGGTCAGTTCGTTCGACAGGTCGGTCATGTGGGAGAATTTTTCGATATGCTCCACATCCCGCGCAGGCATGGGCTTTTGCAGCGACACGAACACCGCCGGCCCGAGGTCGGCCAGCGGCAAAAGTTGCGCAAGCGGCACCGAACGCCGCCGATCATTGGGATGTGTCGGGCGGCCCGTCCAGGCCAGACCGATGCGCCGCACGCCAGCGGGCAATTGCGCCTGAAACCGCTCGGCCCAATACGCGATGCGCGCCGGATCGGCCTTCAAATAGGGGATCGGCGCCGGAATCGTATCCGGCCTGACACCGAAGAGGTAGGGCAGGCTCGACAGACGGCAATGCGCCGCGTGGCCAGGCACATCCGTCCAGCGATGACAGAACTGCGTAACCCCAGGAATATCCTGCAACAGCGGCGCCATTTCCTCGCTGCAGCCCAATACGACTTCCTGCACGCGGGACGCGGCTTCGCCGATGACGCGCGCGAATTGTATTGTATCGCCGTAGCCCTGATCGCCGACCAGCAACAACCGCCCATTCGGGATACGCATCCCGTTCCATGGCGCGGAGGTCATCGCCGGCATGGTCAGCTTGCCGGCCTCGGTCTCGTTGCGCCACTCGTATTCCAACCAGCCCGGCTCGAAATCGCCCGCCGCGAGCAGATTCTGCGCCATCGCCAAATGGCCGTCGGCGTGTTTGTGATTCAACCCAAGCGCGCGCAGCAGGCAGGCGGAGGACTTCTCCTGGTCGTCGGCATCGGTGAAGATCAACGAAAGATTCACAAGATGGTCGGCGTTATTGGGGTCGAGTCGCACCGACTCCTGCCCGGCCACCAAAGCCTCCTCGATCCGGTTCGTCGCCCGGCACATCGAGCTCAGGTGCGCGTACCAACTCGGATTGCCCGGACGCAACTGGATCGCGCGCTGCAGCAGCGCGATGCCACGTTCCTGATCGTTCTGCATCGCCTTGACGATGCCCAACAACGCGAGACCCGCCGGATGCTCGGGGAATGTCGCGAGGACATCCTCGCAAATGCCCGCCGCTTCATTGAAACGCTTCGCCTGCGCGGCTGTCTGGGCGCGACCCAGGGCCTGATCGGCCGTTTCGCCGCCGGGCAAGGTCGGTTCGGGTGCGGCAGCCGGCGCGGCGGCCTGGGGTCCGGTGGATTGGCTCATACACGGCAGATAGCCCGCCCCCGCACGGCCCGACAAGAGGCGGGCAGTTTGATTTCAAGCGGTTCGAAGCTGCTCGATTTCCGTCAACTCGTCGGCACTCAAGCGCCAGCCTCCAGCTTTGACATTCTGCTCCAACTGCTCCGGCCGCGCCGCGCCGGCGATCACACTCGCGACCGGGCGTTGGGCCAGGAGCCAGGAAAACGCGAGTTCCAACATCGTCCGCCCGCGTGCCGCGGCGAAATCGCCCAACCTTTCGGCGATCGACCAGTTGCGGTCGGTCAGAAAGCGGCTGGCGAGACGCTCATCGCCGGAGAGCCTCGCGCCAGCCGGCATCGGCGCGTTCCGCCGGTATTTCCCGGTCAACAGCCCGCTTGCGAGTGGCGCATAGGGCAACAGACCAAGACCGTACTGCCGCATCGCCGGCAATAGCTGCGCTTCGGGCGCGCGGTTGATCAACGAATATTCGTCCTGACAGGACACGAACGCGTTCAGCCCATTCACGCGTGCGGTCCATTGCGCCTCGACCACCTGCCAGGCCGGAAAATTGGAACAACCGATGTAGCGCACCTTCCCCTGCCGGATCAGATCGTCGAGCGCGCGCAGCGTTTCCTCGATCGGCGTCAGCGGGTCGGGCGAATGTACCTGATACAGGTCGAACCAATCGGTGCGCAGGCGGCGCAGGCTGTCCTCCACCGCGTTCATGATGTAGTGGCGGGACGCGCCCACCTTCACACCGCTATCGTCCATCGGATTGGCGAATTTCGTCGCGAGAACGATGCGCTTGCGATCTTCCCCTAGAATCTGGCCGATCAACGTCTCCGAACCGCCGCGATTGCCGTAGGTGTCCGCGGTATCGAACAGCGTGATGCCCAGATCGAGCGCCTTGTGGATGACGTCTTTCGTTTCCGCCGGTCCCGATCGGCCGCCAAAATTGTTGCAGCCGAGGCCGATCGCCGACACACGCAAGCCTGACTGGCCGAGATTGCGGATTTCCATCTGGCGCGCTCCTGTTGGGACGAAGCGAGCCTAACCCGAAGCCCCCCCATTCGCCAGCTTGGGCCGCGCGGGATTTATTGGCTGACCCAGACGATGCGATGCAGCCAGGCAACTTCGTTCAGGTCGAACGAGAAGTCCGGATGCAGTGGATTCAGGCTTTTCAGTTCCACCCGGCGGGCCGACTTGCGGACGAGTTGCTTGGCCATCACCTCCCCGGCATGGGTGCGCGCGACGACACGATCGCCACGCCGGATCGGCGCATTGGGTGAAACGATGATCATATCGCCGTCGCGATACACCGGCTCCATCGAAGAGCCGGTGATTTCCAAAGCATAGGCGTTCTGATCGCCGATATCCGGCAGGCTGACTTCATCCCACGAACCGCCGACCGGGAAGCCGCCGTCGTCGAAATACCCCTCCCCGCCAGCCTGCGCCATGCCGATCAGCGGAATGCGCTTGGATACCGCGCGGCTGTTGCCCCCGCTGCTGAGCGCCCTGGCACCGGACACCAGCGAAGTGAAATCCTCCATCGACGCACCGGTGGCATTCAACACCTTGGCGATGCTTTCCGTGCTGGGCCAGCGCGCCCGCCCGTCCGGCATCCGGCGTTTGGAGACGTTGAACGTCGTCGAATCCAACCCCGAGCGCTTGGCGAGCCCAGAGGCCGACATGCCGTATTCGGCCGCGAGCGTGTCGAGCGCGCGCCAAACGTCTTCGTGTTTCATCGATTCGGTCCCATCGGTCGAGTCTGCGGACGCATTATGATAGGAATGGGCGCCAATTGAAATGGGAAATTTTCTTCGCACCGCTTTCTTCTCTTGCCATCGTATGCAACCCAGGGTTTAATATTCTCCGTCTATTCTCGGATGAATTGGTCGACCCAGGAGACGCCAATGGTACAAACCGCCCACCGCCCACCACTCGCGCCCCGCGGCACGCCTGCTCGGCCGGTCAGGATCGAGATCACCGACCGGGTTCAACCGTTCCGCAACGCCGAAGAGGCCTGGATCTGGACGATGTCCGCCCTTGTCGCCCGGCGCGATGGCGCCCGCTACACCGCCAACAAGGGCAGGATCGGACGCCCTTGCGACCCCGACGACATCGTCAGAAGCCTCGATGCACTCTACCGCCAACGCCGGATCGACCTGCTGCATGCCCGTATTCTCCGCATTTGGGGCGAACGCGGCGCCGCGCCCGACCCCACGCGCAAGCTCGAGCACGCTGATTGGAAGTTGTGGAAGGAAGCATTGGAGCGCCTGGAATGGCCTTTGCGGGTGAAGGGGATTGTCGCCTGATTTTGCCTTATTGACGAAAATAATCCGATAAAAGGAAAAATATCGTTGACAAGCCTCCAACCCCACCGCTAGAAAGCCTTTGTCAACGGCCGAACCACGCCCATCGGCCTGCCAACCGAAACGTTACCCACCACCCACTAAGGACCGTACCCGCAAGGGACGGTCCTTTTTTTGTCCGAAAGGGACGATCCCATGGCCTTCTCCGTCCGCCACCTGTCCGTGCTCGCCTACGCCAACGGCTTTACCCTCTGGCACTACAAAGCACTGAAGGACACGTTGGATGTCGTAACCGGCAACAATTTCTTCGGCGACGGCGCCGACATGCTGACCGCCGGCGATCTGATCATGGTCACCGCCAACGGCGGCGCCCGCATCGTCTCCGTCACGGTCGCCGATATCGAGACGGTCGTTGTCGCGCCGCTCAACTGAAATCTTTCCAATCGGGGGCCGACGAACGGCACCCAGCGCGGCGCCGCGCGAACGGCCAGCGCTTTGCCTTCACGGATACACAATGACGAACCGTCTCCAACCCCTGGGCGGGTCAGCCCGGACACCTGTGCCCACGCGTCCGTGGGCGCGGCATCTGGACCACGACACGCCGATATCGCCGTCAACCGATTGCCGGGGATGAAGCCGATATGAACGAGGACAGCGAGGTCGCCAGTTGGAACGAAAGCCGCCGGTTGATCATCAGCCAGCTGCGCGACATGGACGCTTCGATCCGGGAGCTCAGCGCCCGGATCGACAAATACAACGACTCGGCACGGGAAAGGGCATCGGAGGTGTCAAAGGAAGCACAGGCCGGCATCATCGAGTTGAATCTCCGCGTGGCGATGCTCGAGATGCGGGCAAAGATGTGGGGGGCCTTCGTCGGCCTCGTCGGCGGTTCCGCCGGCACCCTGCTGATCGAATTGGTTCGGCGGGCCCTGCTGCGGTAGGGCCCTGGACCATTCCACCACCTTAAACAGACCATTGCCCAATATTATAGTCGGTTTCCCCAGGTTTCCCCCGCGAACGAGCTTGCGTGCATGCCAGCGATGTGTAAAACGCCGCCGCCACGATGACAGTTCATGACAGCAGGGAGTAGCCCGGGGGTGACAGATACCATCCTGGAGACAGCGGGTCTGACCCGGGAGTTCAGCGGTTTTGTCGCCGTTGACGACGTGACGCTGCGCGTCCGCACCGGGACGATTCACGCGCTGATCGGACCGAACGGCGCGGGAAAGACCACCTGCTTCAACCTGCTGACCAACTTCCTCACCCCCACGCGCGGCACCATCAAATTCAAGGGTGAGGACATCACCGGCATGAAGCCGGCCATGGTCGCGCGCCGCGGTCTGGTCCGCAGCTTCCAGATCTCCGCCGTGTTCCCCCACCTGACCGCGCTCGAGAATGTTCGGTTGGCGCTTCAGCGCGCGCGGGGGGCGAGCTTCGATTTCTGGCGCTCCGAAAAATCCCTCAACGTCTACAACGACCGAGCGTATGAACTGCTGCACGACGTTGGGTTGCCCGATCTGGGCCAGGCACTGGTTGCCGATTTGCCATATGGGCAGAAGCGCGCTTTGGAAATCGCGACGACCCTCGCCCTCGATCCGGAAATGATGCTGCTGGACGAACCCACCGCCGGCATGGGCCATGGCGACGTCGACACCATCGTTCAGCTGATCCAGCGTATCCGGAAGGGCCGCACCATCCTCATGGTGGAACACAACCTCTCGGTCGTCGAAGGTCTTTGCGACACCATCACCGTTTTGACCCGCGGAAAGATTTTGGCCGAAGGCGACTATGCCACGGTTTCCAAAAACCCCGAGGTGATCGCCGCCTATCTGGGAAGCGCCGATGCTTGACGTTAAGGACCTGAACGCCTGGTACGGCGAAAGCCACATCCTCCACGGCGTCGACTTCAATGTTCAGGAGGGCGAAGTCGTCACCCTCCTCGGACGTAATGGCGCGGGCAAGACCACCACCATGAAGTCCATCATGGGACTCGTGCCCCGGCGCGAAGGTCATGTGGTGTTCAAGGGCGCCGAGACCATCGACATGATGCCAAACCAGATCGCCCGCACCGGGATCGCGATCTGCCCGGAGGAGCGCGGTATATTCGGCTCACTTTCGGTGACCGAAAACCTGATGCTCCCGCCGATCGTCGCGCCGGGCGGCCTGTCGGTGAACGAGATCTATACCCTGTTCCCCAATCTGAAAGAACGTGCCCGCACCGCGCACGGCACCCGTCTTTCCGGGGGGGAGCAGCAGATGCTGGCGATCGGCCGTATCCTGCGCACGGGCGCGAAAATGCTGCTGCTGGATGAGCCGACCGAAGGCCTCGCACCCGTCATCGTCCAGCAGATCGGCCGCACCATCCGGGAAATCAAGGCACGCGGCTTCACCGTGCTGCTGGTTGAACAAAACTTCCGTTTCGCGGCCACGGTCGCGGACCGTCATTACGTGATGGAGCACGGCAAGATCATCGATATGATCGAAAATAAGCAGCTCGAAGCCAACATGGGCAAGCTGCACGAATACCTGGGAGTCTGAGACGTTCTCTCACACGACAGCATAGGATATGCGCTCATGACCGTCTCCCGCAGAACTCTTCTCGCCAGCGCGACCGCCGCGGCCGGTGTCGCGCCCTTCGCACGTGCCCGCGCCCAAGCGCCGACCATCAAGATCGGCGTGCTCAACGACCAGTCCGGCCCCTATACCAACACTGGCGGCCTGACTTCGGTGATCTGCGCCAAGCAGGCCGTCGAGGAATTCGGCAACAAGGGCTTCAACGTCGAAGTCATCGCGGCCGATCACCAGAACAAACCCGATCTCGCGGTGTCGATCGTGCGCCAGTGGTTCGACCGCGATGGCGTGGATATGCTGCTCGACGTACCCACATCGTCGGTGGCGCTGTCGGTGCAGTCGGTCGTGAAGGAAAAAAACAAGGTCTACCTGAACTCCGGCGCCGCGTCGTCGGCCCTGACCGGGGAGCAGTGCTCGCCCAACTTCATCCATTGGACCTACGACACGTTCATGCTCGCCAAATCGACCGGCGGTGCGATGGTGAAGGCCGGCGGGGACAGCTGGTACTTCCTCACTGCCGATTATGCCTTCGGCAAGCAGTTGCAGGCCGACACAACGACGCTGGTGAAAGCCGCCGGCGGCGCGGTCAAAGGCGCGTCGCTGTATCCGTTCCCGGGCACGACCGATTTTTCGTCCTTTCTGGTTCAGGCGCAATCCAGCGGCGCCAAAGTGCTGGGCCTGTGCAACGCAGGCGGCGATACGGTGAACTCCATCAAGCAGGCGCATGAGTTCGGCCTGAGCAGCTCGATGAAAATCGCCGCGCTGCTGATGTTCATCACCGACGTCCATGCCCTGGGCCTGGAAACCGCCGCCGGCCTGAACCTGACGGAAAGCTTCTACTGGGATATGAACGACCGCACGCGCGCATTCACCAACCGGGTGAAGGCGAAGACCCCGAATAACTGGCCCAACATGGTCCATGCCGGCTGCTACTCCGCCACCTTGCACTACCTGAAGGCCGTGCACGACATGGGCGCGGCCGAGGCCAAGAAGGACGGCATCGCCACGGTCAACCGCATGAAGGCCATGCCGGTCGAGGACGACTGCTTCGGCAGCACCAAGATCCGCGAAGACGGCCGCAACCTGACTCCCGCCTTCCTGTTCGAGGTCAAGAAGCCGTCCGAGAGCAAGGGCACCTGGGATTACTTCAAGCTGATCGCCTCGCAGACCGGCGGCGAAGCTTACCGTCCGCTGGCCGACGGCCACTGCCCGTTCATCAAAGTCTGATCGAAGGGGGCGGCGCCATGACCATTTCCCGTCGTACACTGCTCGCCAGTGCGACCGCCGCTGGCGCCGCTCCCCTCGCTCGCGCTCGGGCGCAAACGCCGACCATCAAGATCGGCGTGCTGAACGACCTTTCGGGACCATACATCAACACGACCGGCGTGAACTCCGTCGTCTGCGCCAAGCAGGCGGTGGAGGAATTCGCCGCGCAAAAGGGCCTGAATGTCGAGGTGATCTCCGCCGATCATCAGAACAAGCCCGACCTCGCGGTCTCCATCGCGCGCCAGTGGTTCGACAACGACGGTGTCGACGTTCTGCTCGACGTGCCGTCCTCGGGCGTGGCGCTCGCCCTGCAACCCGTCGTGCGCGAGAAGAACAAGGTCTACCTCAACATCAGTGCCGCCTCCTCGGCGCTGACCGGGGAGCAGTGCTCGCCCAATTTCGTCCATTGGATTTTCGACACTTATATGCTGTCCCGGTCCACCGGCGGGGCGATGGTGATGGACGGCGGCGACACTTGGTACTTCATCACCGCCGATTATGCCTTCGGCCGGCAGTTGGAAGCCGACACCACCGCCGTGATCCAAAAGGCCGGCGGCAAGGTGCTCGGCTCGGCACGCTACCCTTTCCCCGGAACAACCGATTTCGCGCCTTATCTGGCGCAGGCGCGGGCCAGCGGCGCGATCGTCCTCGGCCTGGCGAATGCCGGCGCCGACACCATCAACGTGATCAAGCAGGCAGCGCAAACCGGCCTGATCGAAAAGATGGAACCGGCCGCGATGTTGATGTTCATCGACGACGTGCACGCTGTGGGGCTGGCCGTGGCACAGGGGCTGAACCTGACGGAAAGCTTCTATTGGGACATGAACGAGGGTACGCGAGCCTTCACCAAGCGGGTTCTGCCGAAACTGCCGAAAAACTACCCGAACAGCGTTCATGCCGGCTGCTATTCGGCCACGCTTCATTACCTTAAAGCCGTGGCGGACATGGGCGCCGCCGCTGCCAAAAAGGACGGTGTCGCCGCTGTCGAGCGCATGAAGGCCAAACCCGTCGAAGATGACGCGTTCGGCACTTCGAAAATCCGCGCGGACGGCCGAAACATGGTGCCCGCCTATCTGTTCGAGGTCAAAAAGCCGTCCGATAGCAAAGGGCCCTGGGACTACTATCACCTGAGGGCGACAACACGCGGCGAAGAAGCCTATCGCCCGTTGGCCGACGGCCACTGCCCCTTCATCAAGGCCTAAAGCCTACTATACCAAGACCGGAGGTTCCGCGTTTCATGCAGGCGATCTTGAGTTACAGCTTCTCGTTTTTCGGGACCAACGTGACGATCGCTGCCCTATTGGGGCAGGGCACGTTGGGCTTGATCAACGGGGCGTTCTACGCCTGCCTTTCGCTGGGCCTCGCGGTCATCTTCGGGATGCTGAACATCATCAACTTCGCCCACGGCGCATTGTTCATGATGGGAGCATTCGCATCCTGGATGCTGCTCAATTATCTCGGCATCGGCTATTTCCCGTCGCTGATCCTGTCCCCGCTCCTGGTGGGGCTGTTCGGCATCTTCCTGGAAAAGACCATCATCAGCCGCCTCTACAAGCTCGATCACCTGTACGGGCTGCTGCTGACCTTCGGTCTGGCGCTGGTGATCCAGGGCCTGTTCCGTAACTACTACGGCTCCTCGGGCCTGCCCTATCAGATCCCGCACGTGCTCCAGGGCGCGACCTATATCGGCTTCATGTATATGCCGAACTATCGCGGCTGGGTGGTTCTGGCGGCATTGTTCGTCTGCCTCGCGACCTGGGCCATCATCGAAAAGACCTCGTTGGGTGCCACGCTTCGGGCAGCGACCGAAAATGCACCGCTTGTGCAGGCCTTCGGCGTCAACGTCCCGCGCCTGATCACCCTGACCTATGGTGGCGGCATCGCGTTGGCCGCGTTCGCCGGCGTGCTCGCGGCACCGATCTACTCGGTCAACCCGAACATGGGCGACAATTTCATCAACATCGTCTTCGCCGTGGTGGTGATCGGCGGCATGGGTTCGATCATGGGATCGATCGTCACCGGCTTCGCCCTTGGCGTGATCGAGGGTATGACCAAGGTCGTCTACCCCCAGGCCTCCGCCACCGTCGTATTCGTGGTCATGGTCATTGTGCTGCTGACGAAGCCGCGCGGCCTGTTCGGAAAGGCCGCCTGATATGTTCGGATTCTCTCGCCCACAGCTCATCGCCTTCCTCGCGATGGTCGCTCTGATCGTCATCTGTCCCTTTATCCTCTACCCCGTCTTCCTGATGCGGGTGCTGACGACGGCGTTGTTCGCCTGCGCGTTCAACCTGATGATCGGCTATGTCGGCCTGCTGTCCTTCGGACAGGCTGCCTTCTACGGCATGGGCGCCTACGTCTCGGCCTGGACCATCAAGAACTGGCATGTCGATGCATCCATCGCCATCGCGCTGGGCGGCCTGACCGGCGGCGTACTCGGTCTGGCACTCGGCTATCTCGCGATCCGCCGCTCCGGCATCTATTTCGCCATGATCACCCTGGCGTTGGCGCAGATGGTCTACTTCTTCTGCCTGGAAGCGCCCTTCACCGGCGGCGAAGACGGCATCCAGCAGGTACCCCGCGGCTTCCTGTTCGGTTTCATCGACCTGTCCAAAGACATGACGATGTATTGGCTGGTCGCGGCGGTCTTCCTCGGCGGCTTCCTGCTGATCCACCGCATCATCCACTCCCCCTTCGGCCAAGTGCTGAAAGGGATCCGGGAAAATGAGCCGCGCACGACCTCCCTCGGCTATCGCACCGACGATTACAAGCTGATCGCCTTCGTGCTGTCCTGCACGCTCGCCGGTGTCGCTGGCGGAACCAAGGCGCTGGTCTTCGGCATCGCAACGCTGACCGACGTGAACTCCAGCACCTCCGGCGAGATTGTGTTGACGACACTGCTCGGCGGGTTGGGTACCGTGTTCGGCCCGGCCGTGGGCGCGGTCGTGATCACCACGATGGAGAATTACCTCGCACAGATGGGTGCCTGGGTGACGGTGATCCAGGGGGCAATCTTCATGTTCTGCGTGCTCTCGTTCCGCCGCGGAATTCTGGGGGAAATCGGCAATCTGCTGAAGATCAAGCTGTAGCGCTGGGGTCCCCGCTTCCCGAAGCGGGGGTTTCGTCCTAAGCCCGCGTCCGGATACCGGAACCGCGCATGACTGCCACGCTCCCCCTTCCGCCTTCCGACACTGAAGCCCGCCAGGAGCTTTTCCGGTACCGCGCCTTCGCCACCGGCCTCCTGGTCCTGATGGCGCTCCTGACCCTGTGCGCCTACGGCATACCGGCAGCATACTGGCCAAACGACTACGTCCGAGCGCTGCTCGGCGCCGCGGCAAAGGCCGGCTTCGTGGGCGGCATCGCCGATTGGTTCGCCGTCACCTCGCTGTTTCGCCACCCCCTCGGCATTCCCATCCCCCACACGGCCATCATCCCACAGCAGAAAGAGCGCCTCGGTCTCGCCCTCGGCCGCTTCGTCGCGACCCACGTGTTCACCGAAAAGGACATCGCGGCGATGCTGGGCAAACTCGATCTGCCCGGCATTCTCGCGCGCTTCCTCGCCGATCCCGCGGCATCCCGCCCCTTGGCACTCACTCTCGCCGGGGCCTTGCCGAAAGTGCTGGCAACGGTGGAGGACGGCCGGG
The DNA here is from genome assembly GCA_903877125.1 of uncultured Acetobacteraceae bacterium. Lineage (GTDB taxonomy): Bacteria > Pseudomonadota > Alphaproteobacteria > Acetobacterales > Acetobacteraceae > Rhodopila. The sequence continues at coordinate 47,163 of CAIRCM010000079.1, forward strand.
CGCGGCGCGTGGTGGCGCGCATGGTGCCACGGATCATGGGCGGCGCCGGCGGCAGCAGGGTGATCGCCCGAGCCCTGCATGGCCTCGTCGATGGCGGCCGGCATCAGGAAGTGTTCGGCTTCATCCTGACGCAACTCAAAACCCTGATCGCCAGCCGCGAGGAAGCCCTGCGCCACGCCATCGAAGAGCGCGTGCGCGAACAAGGCGGCCGCTTGGTCGGTTGGGCGCTCGGCGCCTCCATCGCCCGGCGCGTCCTGGCGACATTGACGACAGAACTCGACAAAATGGGACCGGACGGATCCGAATTGCGGGAGGCGTTCGACGTTTGGGTCCGTACCGAGATCCAGAAGATGGAGGAAGACCCGAACCGCGCCACGGAACTCGGGATGGCCGTGCGCGGCGTCGTGGCGCACGAAACGGTGCAAGCGTGGCTTTGGGACATTTGGGCCCGCCTGCGCCATGCGTTGGAGGCCGACGCCGCGAAGCCAAACGGCCGCACCATCGCCTATCTGGAAGAAGCCCTGCAGACCCTGGGCACAACCCTGGCAACCGATCCAGCGACTCGGACCCGAGTCGACGCAGCGGCCGAGGGCATCGTCCGCACGCTGCTGCCCAGCGCGCAGCAGGGCCTGTCGGCGTTCATCGCCCAGGTCGTGGCAAGCTGGGACGCCGCGACCGTCGTGGAGAAGCTGGAACTGCGCGTCGGCAAGGACCTGCAATATGTGCGGGTCAACGGCACCCTGGTCGGCTTTCTGGCGGGCGGGGCGCTCTACGCGGTGCTGCGCGCGGCATTCGGTACCGGCGGGTTTTAATCCCGCGTCACGGCCCTGACACCGATGACCTGACGCAGATTGCCCTCGACCAGATGCACCATCTCCTGCGGCATGGCCCCCATGGCGATGGCAACAGACACGGAATCATCGGACCGAACGGCCTGCAAATGATCAGGCACGAGGTCGCGGCGGGCGAAGGGCTGTAACAAGCGGGGCAAAAGACCGGGCGACGCGTCAGCGTCAACACGGAAGCGAACGGCGGCGAACATAGGCCAATACTCCAGACACAAACACGAAAAAGCGGGTAAACCCCGGCTGCTCAGGCAGCCGGGTCGCTAATTCGCATCGTGCGGACGGTCGCGCTCATGCCGACATCATACGCATGCAAATCATCGCGGTCCAGCGGGAAGCACACTTGCGCATCGGCCGGCCACGGCGTTCTTCTATGGTCCTGCCTTCCAGGAGCCTGCTTCGATGATCCGCCTGTCCGTGCTTGACCAGTCGACCGTGGTGACCGGGCGCTCCCCCGCCACCTCCATCCGCGAAAGCATCCGCCTGGCCCAGCACTGCGAGGCCTTGGGCTATCATCGCTACTGGTGCGCCGAGCATCATAACTCCGACAGTCAGGCGGGCACCGCGCCCGAGATTCTGATCGCCGCCATCGCCGCCACCACGACATCGATCCGGGTCGGCTCCGCCGGCGTGATGCTGCCGCACTATTCGGCATTGAAGGTGGCAGAGCAGTTTCGCGTGCTGGACGCCATCGCGCCCGGGCGAATCGATCTTGGACTGGGCCGCGCGCCGGGATCGGATGGGCGCACGGCCTATGCGCTCAACCCCCGAGCGGAAACCGCGGCGGATCAGTTCCCGGCCCAGGTGCGCGATCTCCAGCATTGGATCGCCGGCGAAAAACTGGTCGAAGGCCACCCTTTCCGCGATATCCGCGCTCAGCCTCAGGGCCCCGAGCGCCCGGAAATCTGGATCCTCGGCAGTTCGGACTACGGCGCGCAGGTCGCCGCCTATTTCGGCCTGCCCTTCTGCTACGCCCATTTCATCGGCGATGGTCAGGGCGCGGATCAGGCTTTCACGCTCTACCGCGAAGGCTATCGGCCGAGCGAGGCGCATCCCGAACCGCACGGAGCGGTGTGCGTATGGGGGATGGCGGCGGAAACCGAGGATGAGGCCGCCCGCTTGTTCTCCTCGCGGGCACTTCAGCGGTTGCGCCGCGATCGCGGCGAGTTCTCCGCCCTGCCCTCCCCCGAAGAAGCCACCGCCTACCCCTACACCGACGGCGAACTGGCCCGGGTCGAGCGCATCAAGTCGCGCGCCTTCTTCGGCACCCCAGCAGCGGTCGGCACGAAGCTGCGCGCATTGGCCGCCGAATATCAGGTGGAGGAAATCGCCGTTCTCACCACGCTTCATGACCCGGAGGCGCGGCGCAGGTCATATACGCTGCTGGCAGCGGAGTTCGGCTTAACGCCGCCGAACCCAGTAAATCGTGCGGCCGGTGTTTGATCCACCGCTCCGCCACATCTGATAGCGGAACACGCCATAGGCGACAGCAGCGGCGATCAGCGCGACCGGGATCATGAACGCCAGCAGCCACAGCGCGGCCAAAGCCACGGCGCAAGCCACGGCGCAAGCCACGGCAATCGCAGCGACGGCCGCCGACCAGATCATCACCTTCGTACCAAAGGGCACGCGCGGCGGCTGGGGCGGATCAACGAATTCGCCCTCGATGGTCATTTCCAAAATCGGCGGCTTCTGGGTCATAAGCAGAAAATGGGCGGTCCCGTCGGGTTGTTCAAGCCCCAGGGCAGCCCCCACGGGGTGCCGTAACGGCAGGAACGGTCCTGTGGCGCGTTTCCGGCCGACCAATCCTGCACGCCCACCGGGCCATCGACGGAAAACGGGCAAAAGTCCTGTTGTGACCCCCGCTGCGTTCGGCGTAGCTTACCCGCAAGTAGCAAACGGAGGACCAAGGATGAGCCAGGCCACGACCATCAATCCCCCCAATCTCTGGCGCCTCGAAACGCCCGGGCACGCCGGGTGGCCCCGCACCGCTCGGGTGGAGGACCCGCGCAAATACTTCATGGTCTCCACCGACAGCCATGCGAACGAGCCCGCCGACCTCTGGGTGACGCGCCTGCCGGTGCAGTATCGCGACCGCGCCCCACGCATCATCACCGACGAAAAGGGTGTGCAGTGGCGCTATACCGAGGGCTATCGCCCCGACCGCGTCCGCGTCATGAGCTTCGAGGGCGAGGACTGGCTGCGCGCCCAATCCGGCGCGGTGGTGGCGGATCGCATCCGCGACAACCGCGGCGACGGTGTGGATGTCGAGATCATCTTCCCCAACAAGGGCCTGGCGATGTGGGCGACGCCCGATCCGGTGTTCTCCAACGCGCAATGCAAGGTGTGGAACGAATGGTCGTGGGAACAATTCGGTGCGCATCCTGACTCCATGCTGCCCGTCGCCGCGATCGCCACCGGCGACTTGCCCGGCGCGATGGCGGAGATCGAACGGGTCGCCAAGGTGGGTTTCCGTGCGCTGACGCTGCCATGCAAACCGATCTGGGGTGGGCACGATGTGGATCATGTGAACTACAACCTGCCGCATTTCGATCCGATGTGGGCGCTGATCGAGGAATGCAACCTGCCCATTACATTCCACGTCTCCACCGGCCGCGATCCGCGGGCGGCGCGCGGGAATGGTGGGGCGGTGATCAACTATGTGACGCATTCGCTCTGCCCGACGATCGAACCGGTGGCGAATCTCTGTGCCTCCGGCGTGCTGGAGCGGTTCAAGAAGCTGCGGTTCGCCACCATCGAGGCCGGCATCGGCTGGATTCCCTGGCTGCTGGACGCCATGGATGAGGCGTACCGAAAGCACCACATGTGGGTGCGCCCGAAGTTACAGGGCCTGCCCAGCGACTATTATCGGGCGCACGGTTTCGCATCGTTCCAGGAGGATCCTTCGGGGCTGGCCTTGGCTGAGAAATGGGGCCTGGACGAATGCTTCATGTGGGCCAACGACTATCCGCATCACGAGGGCACTTGGCCGCACTCCGCGGAGGCGATCGAGCGCACCATGCCAGGCCTGACCGATGGGCAACGCGCAAGAATCCTCGGGCTGAATGCCGCGAAGTTGTTTGGGATCGAAGTGCCGGCGCATCAGCGGTTGGACGCGCAGTAGGTTTGGGCGCCGTGGTCCGCCCTCGGGCGGGCCGCGGCGGACTGCCGTTTTTTTAACTGGAAGGCACGAAAACACGAAGGGTTGGACTAACGGACCATTCGGACTATGCCGTCTTTCATGGTGGCGGAATGGAAGTTGAGCAGAAGCCCTATGCCGTAGCCGCCGACGCGCATGTAGGTCAGCAATTGTGACCGATGCACCGGAAGCACCTGCTGTACAGCTTTAATTTCAACGATGACGGCACTTTCCACGATCAGGTCGAGGCGGTAACCACAACCGAGATCGACGTCTTTGTATCGCGCGGGCAAATCAACCTGGCGCGCGAAGCCAAGGCCGCGCAGCCCCAATTCATGAGCCAAAGCACGCTCGTAGAACGATTCAAGCAACCCGGGTCCAAGTGCCCGATGCACCTCGATCGCTGCCCCGATCACCGCATGGCTGACAACGTCGAACATCGCCCTTCACCTCTGCCGATACCTATACCGGCCGAAGGTAAACAAACCGTTAACGCACCCGAAAAATCGTCCTCCTTCGTGCCATCGTGCCTTTCAGCAACAATCCGCCCCATACCCAGCCGCGAAGCCCGGCCGTTCGGCACCGCCCAAATTCCCCCGGCGATAAGTTACTGGCTGTCCCGCGCCATCCGCACCCAGCACACGCCCTTCGTCTTCTTCACGATTTCATCGACATGGCTGACAAGCCACTGCCGCAATTCGTCCGGCGCGACGATCTCCCCGCCAGCGCCGAGACCCGGATACCCGTTGCCAGGTTCGCTATAGTCGCAGAACCCATCCTTCGTCAGCGGGCCGAACAAGATCGCGAACTTGTCTGATTTCGCATCCGGGGCGATCTGCGCGACGTAGATGTCCTTGCCCTCCACCAGCCGGATCAACTGGAACTTCAGAACATCCCGACCGCCCGAGAACGTGTATTCCTTGCCTTTGACGGACAGTCTGAACGGCCCCGCCAGCGCGGGCAACGGATCATTCGGCTCGATCCGATAGTACATCCCCGCCGCCAGCGGCGTCGAAGCGTTCTCGACCGGCATGAACTTGCCCTTCGACGTCAGGCAACCGCAAAGCAGAAGCGGCAGCAGGAAAATCCCGAACCGATACATCGCCTAACTCCCATCCGCCGCGACCAGTTCCGGAAAGAATACATCCTGCCACCGTTCCGGCGCCACCGGGATCGCGCCGGTTTCGTGCATGAACTGCCCATACGCAACCATCTTACGCGGCGCGGTGGTCCATTGATTTTCCGCCCGCGAAATCATCGCCGCCGCCCGATCAACCGGCATGGATGAATTCTCGGCCTTCAACCAGATCGCAGCCGCCTCGGCGGGGGAGGACCGGATCACCGCCATCGACCGTTCCAAAGCCGCCAAAAACGCGGCCGCCACCTGTGGATTGGCATCGTGCCAAGCCGACGTCGCCCAGGTCAGATTGAACGTATGCGGACCACCCAGCACATCGTAACTGTTCAGCACCACATGCACACCCGGCGCCGATGCCTCCTGGTACATAAAAGGCGCCGAAGTGAAATGCGCTGAGATCGGAGAATGCCCCGACAGCATCGCCAACATCCCATCGGGATGACTCATCGACACCGTCAGGTGATCGAGCCGCCCCTCCTGCCCAACCCCGAATGCCTGGCGGGCGGCCATTTGCAGCGTCACCGCCTGCCCCGACACACGCACGGCCGGCAGCGCGATGCGGTCCTGTTCGCTGAAATCGCGGACCGAGTGCACATTCGGGTTGGTCGTCGTCAACCACAACGGCATCGCATTCAGCGCCGCCACGCCGCGCACCTTCAGCCCCGTTCGGGTCTTTGCCCAAAGCGTCAGCGCCGGCCCGGTGCCGCCGGCGGCGATATCGAGGTTACCCGACAGCAGCGCGTCGTTCATCGCCGCCCCGCTGCTCAACCGCACCCATTCCGCGTGCAGCGCCAACCCGCGCGCCTTGCCTTCCTCCTCCAGCAAGCCACGCTCGCGCATCACGAACAGGGGCAGATAGCCGATGCCGAACTGCTCCGCGATCCGCACCGTCTGCGCCGCGGCCGGCAGCGACAGCAACGCGACCAGCAGTCCGATCCATACCCCTCGCATCGATTGTCCTTCCGCTTTATCTTCCCCCGATACCACGACGGTAGAGGGCGGGAACCCATGGCAGACAGAACGCTTCGCGGAAAGACCGCGATCGCCGGAATCGGCGAAACCATCTACTATAAGCACGGCCAGTCGCCTGACAGCGAGTTCAAGCTTGCGCTGCAAGCCATCGTCAAGGCGTGCGAAGACGCTGGCATCTCCCCCCACGAAATCGACGGTTTCGCCTCCTACGGCAACGACCGCTCGGATGGGCCCCGTCTCGCGGCGGCGCTGGGCGTGAAGGAGCTGAAATTCTCCAACATGTTCTGGGGCGGCGGCGGCGGTGGCGTCTGCGGCGCGGTGGGCAACGCGTCCGCGGCGGTCGCGACGGGCATGGCCGATTGCGTGGTGGCCTTCCGTTCCCTGGCGCAGGGGCAGTATGCCCGCTACGGCCGCAGCGGCGCGGCGGCGGCGGTGATGGGGGACGATGCATTCCTCTTCCCCTACGGCGTCATGTCGCCGGCACAGCGTTTCGCTATGAAAATCACCCGGTTCATGCACGATCACGGGATCAAACAGGAGGCACTGCGAGGCATCGCGCTGGCCTGCTATCATCATGCCCAAAACAATCCCAACGCGGTGATGCGCGGCCGCACCCTGGACGAGGAAAAATACGACGCGTCCCGCTGGATCATCGAACCGTTTCACCACCTGTACGACTGCTGCCAGGAAAACGACGGCGCGGCGGCGGTGATCGTCGTGCCGGCGGACCGGGCGAAGGATTTGGCCAAGAAGCCTGCCTACGTCATGGCATGCGGCCAGGGCGGAGACCACCGCAGCGCCGCACCGGTCCATAACATGCCGAATTATCCCTCGTCGCACTTCGGCAAACTCGCACCGCGCGTCTATGCCATGGCGAAAATGGCGCCCACCGATATGGGCATCGTGCAGTGCTACGAAAATTTCACCGGCGGCGTGCTCATGAGCCTGATCGAGCACGGTCTGGTGGCGCCCGAGGCCGCAAACGAATTCCTGGTGAAGGAAACTCTGATCGTCGAGGGCGGCCGTATGCCCTTGAACACCAGCGGCGGCAATCTGGCCGAGTGCTACATGCACGGATTGGAACTGGTGATCGAATCGGTACGCCAGATCCGCGGCACCGCGATCAATCAGGTCAAAAACAACGACGCGGCCATCGTCATGGGCGGGCCGATGGTCACACCGGTCAGCTCCCTGATCCTGGGTTCGGAGGCAACACTATGAGCAATTTCTATCTCCCCGAGGGTCTGCCCACGCCATCTTCCGGGCCCGACGGTCTCGCCGCCCCGTACTGGGAGGGAACCCGACTCGGCAAACTCCGCATCCAAAAATGCAGGGGGTGCGGGGCATGGCAATGGGGACCGGAATGGATCTGCCACCGGTGCCACTCCTTCGATCTGGATTGGCAGGACATTCAGGGCAAGGGACGCATCTACAGTTACGAACGGCCCCACCACCCCGTGCATACCGCCCTGAACGGGCACGGCGCTTACATTGCCGTGCTGGTGGAACTGCCGGCCTACGGCAACATCCGAATGGTCGGCAATCTGCTCGGCGATCCGCACCAGGACGTGCCGATCGGTGCCGAAGTCGAAGCGGTTTTCGAGCCGCACGACACCGCGAACCCGCCCTATACCCTGGTGCAATGGCGGCGTGTCTGACGCGGATGGCAGCGGCCGCGGGGCCTGGACCGTGATCGCCAGCGGTCGAACAAAGGCTTATAAAGCGTGATAGGGTCAACTTGACCCTATCGCCTTCCAAGGCTTCCACCGGATTCCTGGGTTCGCCGCTGCGTAACCTCGTCTCCGGCGTCGCCTTCATCTGCGTCGTCATGGTTGCCGCCATCGCGGCCTACCATGCCGCCGGATGGACCGTCGCCGACGCCACCTACATGGTGGTCATGACCGTCTACACGGTCGGATACGGAGAAGTGCATCCGGTCGACACGCCGCTGTTGCGCGGCATCACCATCGCCACCATCGTGTTCGGCTGCACCGGTATGATATTCGTCACCGGTGCCCTCGTGCAGTTGATCACCGTCAACCAGCTTACGCAGATTTTCGGACTCAAACGTATGAATGCGAAGATCGAACGCCTCAAAGACCATACGATCATCTGCGGGTTCGGACGCCTTGGCGTGGTTCTGGCGCAGGATCTGCAGGCCGCCGGCGCACCGTTTGTCGTGCTGGAGCGCGATACCGCCATCGCCGAAAGCGCGCGGCATATGGGTTATCTGTGCCTGCAAGGCGATGCAACAGACGAAGAAGCCCTGCACACCGCGGGGATCGACCGGGCCCATACCCTGGCAACGGTTCTGCCCAACGATGCCGCCAACGTGTTCATTACGCTCAGCGCACGCAGCCTGAACCCCAAACTCGATATCATTTCCAGGGGCGAGCTGCCCAGCACCGAACGGAAGCTGCTGCAAGCCGGTGCCAACCATGTGGTGTTGCCAACCCATATCGGTGCCGAACGGATCGCCGAGATGATCCTCTATCGCGATACCGCGCGGTTTCTGCGCGGCAGCAAGCAGATGCGTGAGTTCGAAGCGGTCCTGCATGCCCTGACACTCGAAATCGAGGTGATGCCCGCCTCCCCGGAAAGCCGGGTGATCGGCCAAACGATCGCGGCCGTCGAACGGGAGGCCGAAGGCGCGTTCTTCATCGTCCAGATCGACCGGCGGAATGGAGAGACGATCACCGGTCCAGGCCCCGACGTACGCATCGAAACCGGGGACGGCCTGGTCATCCTCGGCCGCGGCGCGAAGACGCGTTCTTTGAGCTCCCTATTCACCCCGAATTCCTGAGTCTTACCTCAATCCTTCGCCGCCTTCGACCGCAGGTGCGCCAGCGTGGCGCCGATCAACCGCGCCGGCTCATCGGTCTCGTAAGCCCGCGCGAGAGACCGGATACCGGCCTGGATGCCGTCGTTGACCGGCATCGCCTCCCACTCCCGGATCAGCTCCTTCTGTAAACGGATCGCTCGGGGGCCAGCCGCCACGATCGCATCGGCCCAATGCGCGACGGCGGCATCGAGATCGCCCGCCGGCACGACCTTTTCCACCAGGCCCCATTGCAACGCCGTGGGTGCGTCGATGTTCTCCGCTGTATAGAGCAGGATTTTGGTCCGTCCCCAGCCGATCAACTGCGGCAGCAGTGCAGCCTCCACCACCGATGGCAGCCCGACCTTGACCTCCGGCATGCCGAACATCGCATGATCGGCGGCGACCCGCATGTCGCAGGCCGCCATCACCTCCAACCCGGCGCCCAGACTCCAGCCATTGACCCGAGCGATGACCGGCACCGGGAGATCGCGCAGGACTTTGCTCATGAGGTGAACCTGGGTGATGAAGCCTCGCGCAGTCACCTGATCGAGCGCACCGAGTTCGAAGAGGTTCGCACCACCCATGAAGGCGCGATCGCCCTCCCCCGTCACGACCAGGACCCGCAAATCGGGATCGTCAGCCAGCGACGCGACGGCGGCGACGAAGGCCTGCATCGTTTCCATACCCAGCCGATTGGCCTTACCGGGATTGTTGATCGAAACGCAGGCAACACCGCGCGAATCGCGTCGAATCAAAACGGGGTCGGACATTTCATACTCCTGGAGGGCTCGGCGTCTTGCCAGTTTTCGGGTTCTGGCATCATATCGCCGTCATATCGCACCACAAACCAAGGCCGTCGAATGTCGGACGAATCCGAAGTCTTCTATTATGCTGATTCGGCCAACAATCGGCAGGGGCCAATACCGGCGAGCGAGATCGCCCGCCTGATCGGGCAGGGCATCGTCCGAGCCGACACGTTGATCTGGTCGGCCAGCCTCGTGGATTGGCGACAAGCCGGGCAGGTCGCGCAATTCGGGCATCTGTTCGCCCGTTACGCCGCTCCGCCGGTTCCGCCGCCGATTTACCCCCCCAACGTGCCCCAGTCCGGCCCCGAACCAGGCCATCGTCCGTCGCTGCACGTCTCCGGATCGCCCCAGTTCGTTGGCATCTCCGGCCAATCGCCGGCCCCCACTGGCTATCTGACCGCCGACTTCACAGTCTGGGGCCTGTTCTGGCGTTCATTCCTGGCCGGGTTCGGTAGCCTGTTCGTGGTACCCGCCCCCTGGGTCAAGACGGCCTACTACCGATATCTCGGCGTGAGTACCATCCTGCCCGATGGCCGCCGCTTCACGTTCTCCGGCCAACCCGGGGACATCTGGCTCGTCTTCGTCGGCATCGCGATCCTCGGCACATACGGACGGTTCATTCCCGGCATTGGATTTCTGCTAAGCCTCGGAAGTATCGCGTTGACCGTGCTGGTCTTTCGCTGGTTCTGCGCCCACCTGGGAACCGAGGACGGGACCACGAAGCTGACCTTCGAGGGTGGCATCTGGGCCTATATCGGCTGGATTTTACTGCTGATCATATCGTTTATCTCGATCATCGGCTGGGCCTGGGTCGGAAAGGCCATGTTTCGCTGGCTTTGCCGAAACGTGAAGGGGACCCTGGCGTTTGACTTCACCGGCACGGGTGGCGCGATCCTGTGGCGGTCACTGGTGGCGGGGATGGCCTGCATGTTCATCATTCCGATACCATGGATGATGCGGTGGTTTGCGGCATGGTTTGTGTCGCAAATCCAGGTCTCGCCCGGCCGCGGCTAAATCCGATATTTTTTTTCGCCGCGTTAACGCTTTCTTAACCCGGACGTGATCCCCTGACCGTCGGGGCGCACTTGGCGCTCGATGGCAGGGTCATATGCGACTGACAACCGGAACACGGGTGCTTGCCCGCGGCCTGACGTGGGACGTGCTGGAACGCGAGCCCTTGGGCGAGCAGGAGCGGCTGCGCCTGCGCTGCCTCAGTGAGGATTTGTCGGGGCTGGAATGGGATTTCCTCCATCCCCAAGACCCCATCACGCCGGCCGTGGACGCGCTGGACCCAAGCCGGCCTGGCCCGCTGGCGGCATGGCGCCTGTTTCATCAGGCCGCGCTGCTTGACCAGGTTCCGGGCGCGACCGCGATGGTGGCCGCCCAACCCGGACAAATGCGGATCGAGCCCTATCAACTCGTGCCAATGATGCGGGCTTTGGAGATGCCGCGCCCCCGGCTGTTGCTGGCCGACGGCGTCGGGCTGGGCAAAACCGTCGAGGCGGGGTTGATCGCCGCCGAACTGATCGCCCGCCGCCGGGCGCACCGGATCCTGATCGTCGCGCCATCCGGGCCGTTGCTGCGCCAATGGGAACAGGAGATGCGCCAGCGCTTCGGCCTGCCATTCACCGTTCTGGCCGACAGCGCCGCGTTGCGCGACGAACGGCGCAAGCTGGACATGGGTGGCAACCCGTTCGCCGCGACAGCCTTCGTGCTGACCTCGATCGATTTCGCCAAGCAGGAGACGGTGCTGGAGGAAATCGAACGCACCGGATGGGATCTGGCGATCATCGACGAAGCACACCATTGCGTCAGCGCCGCGACAACGACCGCGCGCGACGACACCCAGCGTCGCCGACTTGCCGAGGTCGTCGCCCGCCAGTCCGATGGCCTTCTCCTGCTGTCGGCAACCCCGCATGACGGGTACGATCCGCACTTCGCCTCGCTGATGGAATTGCTCGACCCGAGCCTGGTGGACGGGCAAGGCGGACTGCTGGGAAACGCCTACCGCCGCCATGTCGTGCGCCGTTTGAAATCGCACATCGCCGATCCCACCACCGGTCAGCCGCTGTTTCGGGAACGGCTTGTGGTACCGATCCCGGTCGCGGCGAACGACCCCGACGTGCGAGCGTTTCACCGGGCACTGTCGGCCTTGGTGGTGCCACGGCTGGACGGGTCGAAAGCGCTCGGCGACGCGTTGGCGTTCGTCAGCCTGCTCAAACGGTCGGCCTCCACCATCGCCGCCTGCGTCGCGACATTGCGGGTTGTCGCGGACCGCTATGCCGGCCAGGCGGAAACCGACGCGGCTCGGCGTGAGCGCGCCCGCACCCTGCGGGCATACCGTAAACGGGCGATGCGCTACGGCGTCCTGGACACGCGTACCGAAGCCGACGTCGATCAGCTCGAAACCGAGGAAATCGCCGCCGGGCTGCGCGCCTCCGGCGATACCGAGGCTGGTTTGCGTGCACTGATCGCTCTCGGCGAGGCCGCTGAACCCTACGATCCGAAACTGGAAGCGCTGGTGACGGAAATTCGCGCGATCAGGTCGTCGGAGCCGCGCGCGAATATCCTCGTCTACACCGAATATGGCGACAGCCAGGCCGCCGCGGTGCGCGCCCTTGACGGCATTGGCGGAGAGATCCTCACGATCGGTGGCCAGGACGACGAGGACGCTCGGGTGCGCGCGGCCGAACGATGCGAAACGGAAGACAACATCGTCCTGGTAAGCACCGATTCGCTGGCGGAAGGGCTGAACCTGCACCAGCGCTGTCACCACTTGATTCACCTCGATCTGCCCTACAATCCCAACCGTCTGGAACAGCGTAACGGCCGCATCGATCGCTACGGCCAGACCGAGACGCCGGAAATCCGCTACCTCTGTCTCGCCGGCACTTTCGAGGAACGACTGCTCCTGCGCCTGATCGCCAAATACGAAAAGGCGCGGGCGCAACTGACGTTCATGCCGGATACGCTGGGGATCACCGCGGACGAAGACCAATACGATACCGGCCTCACATCCGGCCTCGCCGAGGAGCAGGCAACATTGTTCCCCGACGATCCCCCGCGGGTCCGGACACTCGATATCGCGGCGCGGGAAGCGGAAACCGAAGCCTTTCGCGGCCTGCTGCATGAAATCGATCGTGCATACGAAGGCTTCGACGGCATGGCGGTGCGCCACGGCTGGCATGCCGGCCAGGGACTGAACGCCGATGTCGCATCGATGCGGTCGGCCGTGCGGGTGCGCCGGGCAGCACGGCGTCAGGCCTCGGTCGTCGATCTCGGGCAGTTCGTCGCGGCCTCGGGCGAACCAGCCGGTCCCAGGGGCCGGGCGGACCCCATCGTGCGCAAGGCGATCGGACGGGTTCGCCATGCCTGCGACAATCGTGTCAGCGTCGCCCGCTACCATGAAAACGCGCTGTTGTTGACCTACAATACGGAAATCCACACCCAGCGCGCCATCGCCTTTCAGGGCCTGTTCGGCGTACTCTTACCGGAACATGGGCCGCTACAGCTCATTCCGGACCCAGAGGATTGCCTCGCCTTCGCCACGCCGGACCGATCGGTCGACGCAGACAACACCTGGCATCGCCTCCAGCAATGGGCTCAAGCTCGGGAGCCCGAAGCCACTGCTGCCGCGACGGATTTCATGCGCGAACAGGCGGCGGCCTTCATCGCGCAACACAACGCCGCCCTCGACATTGAAACCGCGCAGCTCGAACGCTGGATCGCGAGGCGCGCTCACGCGATCTGCGGGCCACGACAGCACGAGGCAACGGACTTGTTCGGTACCGCCCCAAGCGGCCCGTACTGGCGATCCGCCGCAAGCCCGCTCGACCGTCTCTCCGCCTTTGCCACCGACATGACCAACCCGGCCACGGACCGGCGTGCCGCTGACGCCGCGGCCACGCTCTATCATCGCCGCCGGTGCAAGGTCCCGCGACTGTCCGACCCGATTCTGCATGTCGTCGGCATGTTGCTGTTGGTGTCCACACCGTGAACCCGGACGTCACCACCTTCGGGCCAGCCATGCCGGAGCCGTTTCTGCGCCTCGAACTGGAAAACATGCTCCGGCGCCGCGGCCTGGCCGACCCGCCGCGGGCCGAAGTCTGGGCCGCCATGCGGCGCGGTGTTCGCCGTCTGGGCAGCATCGGCGGCCCGCAGCGCGTGCACAACCAAATCATCGTCCCACTCGCCCGCCTCCTGGGCTACGGCGACCCCGAACGACAGGAACCGGTCGCCACGCGCGAAGGCCTGGAAGACGCCGGGTGGCTGATGACGGGTGCAGGCCAGTCGTTGCGAGCCTGGACGATCGGGACCGAGGACACGCTCGACGCGCCCCGCCGAGCCGGCCGGGCCTATCGCTTCAGTCCGATGCGCGCCGCGCAACGCGTCCTGCGTGCCCGACGCGAGCGGCTGGGGCTGCTGACCGACGGCGACACCATGCGGCTGCTGCTGTGCGATCCCACCGAAGCCGACAGTTATTTGTCCATTCCGCTCGCCGGATGGGACACGCCGGAGCCTCACGCCTCGGTTTTGGTGCTGATGGGGCTGGCCAGCCCGTCGGGACAGCAAGCGTTACCCGCGGTGTTGGAAGCCGCCCGCCTCGGCCAGGGTCGGATCACCAAAGCCCTCCGCTCCCAAGCCCGCGAGGCTGTGGAAGGATTCCTGCAGGCCGTCCTGACACGCAACCCCGATCACGGCGCCTCAGCCGAGACGCTTTGGGCCGAGGGATTGGTGCTGGTCTATCGCCTGCTCTTCATCTTGAAGCTCGAAAGTGCTTCCGCCCCCGCCTGTGCCTTCAGCTTCGCCGCGACGCCGCTCTGGCGGTCGGCGTTGTCGCCGAACCAGGCGTTGGGTCCGCTGGTGCGCCAGCACCTGGATCGCGGCCACGACACCGGCCGGATGCTGGAAGATGGTTTGCGCGCCGTCTTCACCATATTCCGGGACGGCCTGACCTGCGGCGGCTTGTCGGTCGCACCCTTGGGCGGCGCGCTGTTCGGTGCGGCTTCGACCCCGCTTCTCGATGCCCTGACCTGGGGCGATCGCGCCGTCGCGGTACTGCTGGATCGGCTCTTATGGGCGACACCGAAAGGCCGTCCGCGGGAGCGGGTGCACTATGGCGCGCTGGATGTGGAAAACCTCGGGCATGTCTACGAGGGTCTGCTGGAGTTGGAACCAGGCATCGCGATGGAAGCGATGGTCCGACAGCGCCGAGGCAAGCTGGATATCGTGGTGCCCGCCTGCGAAAGCGGTGACCCGGTGCCCTCCGGGACCTTCTATTTGCGTTCCGGGATGGGTCGGAAGATTTCGGGGTCGTACTACACGCCGCACGCGCTGGTTCGCTTCCTCGTGCGCGAAACGCTCGCCCCACTGGTCGTCGCGATCAGTCCGGACGACGCCCCGGATCCGCACGGGATTTTAAGGTTGCGCGTCGTCGATCCCGCCATGGGCAGCGGGCATTTTCTGATCGAGGCCTGTCGCTTCCTCGGTGAGGCTCTGTATGCCGCGTGCTGCCTGTGCGACGCGCGCAACCTGCTCGACATCGCCACGGTCGACCCGACGCTCGCGGCCTATATGCCGAACCGGGCCGCCGGCGATTTCGCGGGGGCACGGGCATTGGCGGTCTGCCGGCGGCTGGTCGCGGTGCATTGTCTCTACGGCGTGGATCGCAATCCGTTGGCGGTCGAGTTGGCGAAACTGGCACTGTGGTTGGAATCCTATGCCGAGGGTCTGCCGCTCACGTTTCTGGACCATCGCCTCGTCGTGGGCGATGCGATCGCTGGGCCTTTCTTCGCCGATCTGGCGACGCTGCCGGTCGGCCGACAAATTCTGGACCCGTTGCTGGCTCGGGGGGTGACCCGGCGATTGGAAGCCTCGGTGCGCGATGCACTGACCGAGGTCGCGGCCCTGAACGCCAGTATCGGCCGCGACACGAGCGACCTCCTGGCCAAAGATGCAGCGAAGACCCGTCTCGACACCGCGCTCGCCCCGCTGCGACTGCTGGCTCGGACCTGGTCCGGTGCGGTCGCGCTGGGTGGGCGGGATTGCGACGATGAATGGCAGGCCCTCGCCGCGGCCGTGGCACACGACGGGCAGTGGCCCGATGTCCTTACGGTGCGCCAGAATGCGTTGTTCGAGGCCGGCGAAACCGCCCTGCCCTGGGACCTCACATTCCCGGAAGTGTTCCAGGTTGGCGGGTTCGATGCCGTGCTGAGCAACCCACCATGGGATGTGATTCAGTATCGCACCGAGGACTTTGTCGCCGGCTACGACCTGTCGGTATTGGATGCGCCCACCAAAGCGGCGCAGACCGCCATCGAACGGCGCGTCCTGGCCGAACACGCCGACGCGTTCGAAACCTACAAGGCCGGTTACGAACGGCAGAAGCGGCTGGCGAACCGGCTGTTCAGCAAGCGGCCAGGCGGCGCGCCGGATGCGTTTCATCTGTTCGCGGAACGCTACCTCGATCTCGGCAAGGCGATCGGCGCACTCCTGCCCTCGGCGTTTCATGCCAATGAGGGCGCGACCGACCTGCGCCGGCGGTATTTTTCGGAAACCCGGATCAGTTGCTGCTATTCGTTCGAGAACCGCCGCAAACTGTTCGACATCGACAGCCGGTTCAAATTCGACCTGATCGTCGCCCGCAAGCCTGGACCCACCGCGTCGTTGCGCTGCGCCTTCTATCTGGAATCGGTGGCCGACCTCGATACCCCCGGCCGGATCATGGAATACGATGCGACGTTCCTCGCCGCGTCCGGCGGCAACAATGCGACACCGCTGGAACTGCGCGGTGCCGCCGACGTCGGCATCGCGCGCATCCTGTTCGCGCATCGCACGACATTCGGCGACCTGTGCGACCGGCTTGGCATCAAGTTCGGCTGCGACCTGCACATGACCGCCGATGCCGGACTGTTCGTTGCCGGGCGGCCGGCGAAATACACCCTTCACGAAGGCAAGACATTTCACCAGTACACCGACCGCTGGGATACCGCGCCGCGCTATTGGGTTTCGGAATCATCGTTACGCGATCGGCCGGCGGTGGCCGAGGCGGCACGCCATCACCGCCTGGCCTTTCGCGACATCGCACGATCGACCGACGAGCGCACCACCATCGCCATGATCGCTCCGCCCGACACCGTTTTCGGACATACCGCGACCGTCGAGAAACAGCCCGGCACCCGCCCACTATCGCATGCTCGGATGCTCTGCGCCCTGATGAACAGTTTCGTGTTCGATTGGCTGGTGCGGCAGAAGGCCGCGGCACATCTCAGTCTTTACATCGTCGCGGCGATGCCGGTGCCCGCGGACCTCGATCACCGCTTCCTCGCCGACGCCGCGGAGCTTCTGTCGGGCAATCCCGGATCGCAATGGGAATTGCGGGCGGCGGTCGATGCCGCGATCGCGCATGCCTATGGTTTGACCCGCGAACAATACCGGCATGTGCTGTCCGGTTTCAGTCACCGATCATTCCCCGACGCTCCTGTCCTGTGTCTGGGAGCGTTTGACCTGTATCAACGCAAAACCGCGCAATTCCTGGCATCGGCGGCATAGTCAAGACGCATAACCAGGAGGTCTAACCATGAACGCCGCCGACATCATGACCCCGGACGTCGTCGTTGCCCATCCGGATACACCGCTGGAAACGCTGGTCGATCTGATGCTGGACCATCGCATCAGCGGGCTGCCGATCGTCAGGGACGGCATTATCGTCGGCATCGTGAGCGAAAGCGATCTGCTCCGGCGGGCCGAAACCGGCACGGAAAAGCGGCGCTCCCATCTGCTGGAACTGCTCAGCGGCACCGCATCCTCCTCGGCCGATTACGTGCGGACGCATGGGCGGAAGGCCGGCGAGATCATGAGCACCGATCTCATCACCGTAACCCCCGATACGCCGATCGCCGAAATCGCCGATGTCCTCGAATCCCGCCGGATCAAACGCGTGCCGGTCGTGGTCGAAGGCAAGGTCTTGGGCATCATCACCCGAGCCAACATCATGAAGGCACTGGCGGTTCGCCTGCACAGCGCGCCTGCACCGGTCAATACCGACGACCGGTCGATCCGGTGGGCGCTCTGGGACGAATTCCAACGTCACCGGTGGGCGCAGAAGGTGGCCCAGTTCGACGTCTCGGTCCGCGACGGCGTGGTGCATCTGTGGGGTATCGTGCGCGGGGAGGATCACCGGCGAGCATTGGTGGTCGCGGCGGAGAATACGCCGGGCGTGAAGGCGGTCGAGGATCATCTCGAAGATGGGACACTGCTGGCAATGCGCTATCCGGCGATCTGATTAACGCCAGGCCAGCAGCAACCGTTCAAGACGCCCGATCGCCCAGGCTACGGCAAGACCAAGCAACGAAAGCACGACGATACCGGCAAGCAGATTGTCGGTATCGTAGAGGTTCCCGGCCGACAGCACGAACGCGCCGATCCCGCGTTCCGCCCCGATCATCTCGGCCGCCACCAGCAGCACGATGGCGATGGAACTCGTCACGCGGAACCCGCTGAGGATCGCCGGCAAGGCACCGGGCAATACGATCGAACGCACGATCGTCCAAGTCGAAAGGCCGAACGACTGTCCCATGCGGATCAAGCCGCGTTGCACGTTGTCCACCCCGCCGGCGGTGGCGATGACGGTCGGAAAGAAGACGCCGAATGCGAGGGTGACGATTTTCGAGCCCTCCCCGATGCCGAACCAGATGATGAACAGCGGCACCAGCGCGATTTTCGGAATGGGGAACAGCGCCGCGACCACCGCCATCGCCGGCGACCGAAACGCCGACCGCAATCCGACTCCCAAGCCCATGCCGATGCCGAAGATCGTGCCGACGATCCAGCCGATCCCCAGCCGCACCAGCGACGCCGACAGATGCTTCCACAACTCCCCGCTGATCGCCAGATGCCAAAGCGCCGCGCCAATCGCGAACGGCGGTGGCAGAAACACCGATTTGATCAGACCGGCGGAGGCCGCCAACTGCCAAAGCGCCACCAGCCCGAGCAAGGTCGCGGCCGATGCCCAGGCATTGTCGCGCGGCGCGAATCCGCCCCCCCGGAACCCGACCGGACCGTTAAGCCGGGGCATCGATCCGCTCCCTTTCCGCGGTCGCGGCATCGTCGCGGATCATACGCCACAGGCTTTCCTCGATCGCCAGCAGATCGGGGTCGCGCGCGCCACGTCCAGCCAGCGGGCGATCGATGCGCACGATGTCGCGGACCCGGCCCGGGCGACGGGACAGCACGACGATCTGCTGGCCAAGGCGCACCGCTTCCGCCAAATTATGAGTGACATAAATCGTGGTTGTCTGCGCTCGGGCGATGATGGCGGAAAATTCCTCCAGCAGCAGATCCCGGGTTTGCGCGTCGAGCGCCGAGAGCGGTTCGTCCATCAGCAGGCAGGCCGGACGCACGGCCAGCGCTCGGGCGATGCCGACGCGCTGGCGCATGCCGCCGGACAATTGCTTGGGCCAGGCGTCGGCGAAAGCCGTCAGGCCGGTCAGCGCCAGGACCTCGGCCACTCGCTCCCGAGGTGTTGCGCATTTTCCCAGCACCAGTTCGATGTTGCCCGCCACCGTGCGCCAGGGCAGCAGGGCAAAATCCTGGAAGATGTAGGTCAACGGGTTGAGGCAATCGGCCGCGATGTCGCCAGATACCGTCACGGCGCCGGCGTCGGGCCGCAGCATCCCGCCAGCGATGCCCAGCAGCGTGGATTTGCCGCAGCCGGAGGGGCCGACGAGAACGGTCACCTCCCCCGGTTCGGCGATCAGATCGATACCATCCAGCACCGTCAGGTCGCGGTAAGCATGGCGGACGCCTTCGATCGACAGGCGCAGGCCGGTCATCGGGTTGGCATGAATCGCGTGTCGAGCATCGCTTTCGGATCGGCATCGCCCTTCACCAGGCCCTGCGCTCGGAACCAGTTCACCTGGTTCACGACATCGGCCACGTCGAGCGCACCGCCGTCATCGTAGTAGCCCACGCCCGCGAGTATCTTGTCCCGAGCAGCCGGATCGCCGGTGAAGACGTATTTGGTGATGGCGGCGATGGCGGCGTCGGTCTTGGCATCGGCGATCGGTTTGCCTTGCGCATCGAGGCGCAGGAAGGCCGCGCGGTAATCCGCCACCCCGCGCCCGTAGGCCTTGGCGAAGCGGCGCAGGAGATCGGGCTTGTCCGCGATCAGGCCGGTTGTGGTGAACACCGCCGTCAACTGATACGGCACGACATCCCCGGCCCAGCCGAGGATATGGGCCTGCTTCGCCGCCTCCAATGCCTTCGCCTGGGAGGCGATGGCGATCGTCGCATCCACCTGCCCGCTGCCAACGGCGGCGAGCATGTTGGAAACCTGCTGCACCGGACGCAGCGTGACCGATTTGATGTCGAACCCCCGGGCCTCGGCGATGCGGCCGATCATGTAGTGAAAGGACGACCCGTATTGCGTGATCGCGAAACTGTGCCCACCCAGCTTGTCGAGGCCAGTAAGACCGGCATCGAAAGCCTGATTGGAGGCAAGGATGGCGGAGCCTTCATATCCTTTCTGTTCATGCAAGCCGCCGCCGATCACCTTCAAGGTGCCCTTTTCGGCCAGATTGAAAAAACCGCCGGTCAGCGCGGTGACTCCAACATCGATGTCGCCCGACACGGCGGCCGCCGCGATCGGCTGGGCGGCATCGAAGAACCGAAATGTGAGGTCGATGCCCTCCTCGCGGAAGTAGCCGCTCTCCTGCGCCATGTAGAATGGGGCCGGGGACAGCGTATGGAGCAGGCCGAGCCGAACGGGGTCAGCGGCATGCGCGGCCAGGGGTGCGCAAAGCAGCAGGGCCAGCAGGCCGCGCCGAACGATTGTCGACAGCATGGGTACGTGTCCTCAGGTCGTTGCTCCGACCTGCATCTCGCCCAGATAGGCCTCGCGGATCAAGGGATTGCGGCGCAATTCCTCGGCCGCGCCCGACAGCACGACCTGACCGGTCTGCAACACGTAGGCGCGGTGCGCGATCGACAGGGCCATGTTGGCATTTTGCTCCACCATGAAGATCGTGGTGCCGGAACGGTTGATCGCCTGGATGATATCGAACACCTGCTCGACGAAAATCGGCGACAGCCCCATCGATGGCTCGTCCATGCAAAGCAGCCTCGGCCGCGCCATCAACGCTCGGCCCATGGCCACCATCTGCTGCTCCCCGCCTGAAAGCGTGCCGGCGATCTGATCGCGGCGTTCCTTCACCCGGGGGAACAGGGCGTAGACCCGCTCGATATCCTGATCGAACTCCGGGCCGCGTTTGCGGAGATAGGCTCCCATTTCCAGGTTTTCGAACACGGTCATGCGCGGGAACAGACGCCTGGCCTCCAGCACCGGGGCAATGCCACGGCGGACGCGTTCGGCGGTGGGGAGTTTCTCGATCGCCTGTCCGTCGAAGATCACCTGCCCGCGTGTCGGCCGGACCACCCCCATGATGGTCTTCATCGTCGTCGATTTGCCGCAGGCGTTACCGCCGAGCAAAGCGACGATTTCGCCTTTCTCGATGGAGTAGTTCACCTTTTTCAGGACGTGCAGATCGCCGTAATGGGTGTCGACATCCTTGAATTCCAGCAGCATGTCAGGCAACCCCCGCGACGGCGGCCTGGGCATTGCGGCCGAGATAGGCTGTCAGCACAGCCTCGTTCTGACGGACCTCGTCGGGTTTGCCGGACGCGATGATATCGCCGTGGTCCAGCACATAGACCGTGTCCGCCAAGCGGGTGACGACGTCGAGCTTGTGCTCGATCAGCAGCACCGTCAGGCCGAGGTCGTTCAGGCTTTTGATCTGTTCCGCGAGTTCCAGCGACTCGGCCGGGTTCATGCCGGCCGTGGGTTCGTCCAGCAACAGGATACGCGGGCGCGACGCCAGCGCCCGAGCAATCTCGATGCGGCGCCGATTGGCATAGGACAGGCCCAGCACCATCTGACCGACGCGCGGCACGAGGCGGTTGCCGAAGATGGCGAAGACCTCCATCGCCCAGTCGCGGGCAGCCTTTTCTTCCCGACGGGTGGATGGTGGCCGGGCAATCGCCTTGAACACCCCGGTGGTCAGACGAGCGTGCTGCCCGATCAGGGCGTTGTCCATCACCGTGAGGTTGGGAAACAGCCGCAGGTTCTGGAACGTCCGCGCGATACCTTTCTTGAGGATGGTATGCGGCGGCAGGCCCCGCATTTCATCGCCATGAAAGCGGATCGACCCTTCGGTGTTGTCGAGCAGGCCCGTGATCGCGTTGAACAAAGTGGATTTGCCGGACCCGTTGGGACCGATCACCGCGACCACGCTGCCGGTGGGCACCTGGAGGTCGACCTTGTTCAGCGCGGTCAGCCCGCCGAACCGCACCGTCACGCCCTTGATGTCCAGCGCGATCTCACCCGTGCGTTTGTCGCCGCCGAGGCCTTGCAGGTTCAGGCCGGAAAAGCCGCCGCGACGGACCTCGGCATGCTGTTGATCGAACGTCAGCGCTGCCTGCGGGCGGACGGCCGGGATCAGGCCTTGTCGTCGGAACAGCATCATCAGGACCAGAATGACGCCGAAGATCAGTTCGATGGATTCGATCAGGTCGATCTTTTGCAAGGTCGTGCTGCCCACCGCGCGTCCGAGGATATGCAGCCACTCCGTAAGATCCTGTAGCCACCAGGATTGCAGGAGTTGGAGAATGAAGGCACCGAGCACGACACCCCAGACACTGCCGATGCCGCCGAAGACGACCATGACCAGGATCATGACAGACACCGGGAAGCCAAACATCTCCGGCGTCGCGGTCTGGAGTTTGGCGACATAGAACACACCGGTCATGCCGCCGAAGGCCGCGCCGATGGCGAAGGCCAGGAGTTTGAACCTGGTTCGGTCCACGCCCATCGCGCCCGCCGCGATCTCATCCTCCCGGATCGCCATCCAGGCCCGACCGATGCGGGAATCGCGCAATCGGATGGAGATGAAGATCAGCGCCGCGACCATCAGCATCGCGACATAGTAGTACGGCACGGAGTTGACGCCGAAGCTCCAGCCGAACAGGCGCGGGGCTGCGACGCCGTTCAGGCCGGCGGCGCCGTTGGTCAGGTCGGACCAGTTCCGCACCACGATGGGCACGATTTCGCCGAAGCCAAGGGTGACGATCGCCAGGTAATCGCCGCGCAGCCGCAAGGTGGGGGCACCGAACAGCACGCCGCAGCCGGCGGCGATGCAGGCGGCCAGCGGCAGGCCGATCCAAAAGGAAAGCGTGAAATGCACGACCATGCCGTCGCCGATGTCGGCGGGCACCGGCGTCGCCAGTCCGAGTGTTTGGAACACCGCCCAAAAATCGTTCCAGGGTGGCTGCAACTGGTAAGCCGTCAAAATACCGTAGGTATAGGCACCGATGGCGAAAAACGCGGCATAGCCGAGGTCCAGCAGACCGGCGAACCCGACGACGATGTTCAGCCCCAGCGCCAACGTGGCATAGGCGGCGGCGTTCGCCATGCTGTCGACATCGGCATCGTTGCGGTCGATGAGAATCGGGAAAATCGCGGCGAGAACGATCAATGTCCCGATCGCGATCTGCTGACGCCGTGCCTCGGGAACCGTGGCGAGCAACGAAGCGACGTTTGGCAATCCAGTCGCCTCCTCTAGGATTTCGTGGGGGCGATCCGGCCGAACAGGCCGGACGGTTTGAACACCAGCACCAGAACCAGGATCGAGAAGATGATCACGTCGGTCCAGGCAGTGGCGAGGAACTGGGCGCTCATGGCTTCGATCAGGCCGATGAGGATGCCGCCGACCATGGCCCCGGGGACGTTGCCGATCCCGCCCAGCACGGCGGCGGTGAAGGCGCGCAGCCCGGCGGTGAAGCCGATCAAAAAGCTGGTGAAATTGTAATATAGGCCGAAGATCATCCCCCCTGCCCCGGCCAAGGCGGACCCGAGGAAGAAGGCCATGATGATGACCTTGTCGACTTCGACCCCCATCATCCGCGCGGCCTCGGCGTCCTGGGCGGTGGCACGCATGGCCTTGCCGAGGCGGGAACGCTGAACGAAGAAATACAGGCCCAGCATCAGGATCGTCGCGACGATCCAGATGAGGATAACACGGAGATCAAGCACCGCGCCGCCAATGTGATAATGGATCGCCGGCACCGGATTGGGATAGTTTTTGGAATCCGCCCCGACGGTCAGCAGCACGATATTGAACAGGATGTAGGACACCCCGATCGTGGTGATCATCGCCGCCGGGCCTTTGACATTGCGCAACGGCCGCAGGCACAGCCGCTCGATCGCCACGCCGATACCGCCGGACACCCCCATGGTCACCACGAAGGCGGCCAACAGGACACCGACGAGCGGCAGCCCGGCCAGGACGATTTCCTGACCGGACAGGCCGAATTGTTGCAGCACCCAAAGTCCGACGAAGCTGCCCACCATGAATACATTGAAATGGGAGAAATTGATCAGCTCCAGAATGCCGTAGACCAGGGTGAAACCAAGGGCGAGCAGGGCGTACATCGCGCCCAGGCTCAACCCATTGATCGTCTGCTGCAGCAGCAGATCGGCGAACGTCATGACGTCGGTTCGTTCGGATCAGGACTGCGGCGCCACCTGCAAATATTTGTACTGCGCCGAGACGTCGTCCAACGGCTTACTGGGGTCCTTTTGAATATGAAACACGCTCACGGTCCGGTCCGCCAGATCGCCGTTGGCGTCGAAAGACACGACACCCTGGATCGTCGGCACCTTGGCGGTGAGCATCGCGTCGGTCACCGCCTCGCGGGTCACCGGCTTGCCGGTGGCGGCCACGCGCTTGACCGCGTCGATCACGACAAGTGCGGCGTCATAGGCGGTGATCGAGTAGTCGTCCGGTGCCGTGCCGAACAGGCCCTTGAACGTCTTGACGAATTCCGCGGCTTTGGTGTCATCGACCAGATGCGGTGCGGCGATCGTGGTGTACCAGCCCTCCACGGCCGGAAAGCCGGCACCGGACAGCAGATCGGCGCTGGTCATGCCGTCCGGACCGCCCTTTATCATGGTCGGAACGATATCGTAAGCCTGCTTCGCGAGTTTCACACCGGCCTGCGACACGCCACCGTAGTAAAACGCTTCGGCGTTCAGCGATTTGATCTTGGTCAGAATCGCCGTGTAGTCCGCCGCCTTGGGATCGAGCCGATCGCGGCCCAAAACCTCCATGCCTTTCTTCTTGGCCTGCGCCTCGAACGCATCGGCCACGCCGACCCCGAACGCGCCGCTGTCGTCCAGCACGTAGACTTTCTTCACCTTCAGCACCTCGGCGAAGAAATTGGCCATATTGGGCCCTTGGAACGCATCGGTGGTGACGGTACGGAAGTAGATCGGCTTGCCCGCCGGGCGGTATTGCGCGGCGAATTTCGGATTGGTGATGTCCGGGTTGGTCGATGACGGGGTGATCGTCGAAAGCCCGCCCTGGCTGAGGATCGGGGTCATCGCCTTGCCGGCGCCGCTCATTTGCGGGCCAATCGCCGCGACCACGAGCGGATCGGAGACCATCTTGCGAGCGTTCGTCGCGGCCTGGGCCGGATCGTACTGGCCCGCCGTCGCGGTCCCGTCGTCCAGTATCATCAGTTCGAACGTGTAGCCGGGCACCGCATGTCCGTCGTTCGCGGCGTTGACGGCCATCGTGATCGCGTTCTTCACACGCGACGCACCTTGCGCATCCGCACCGGTCAGCGAAAGATCGGCGCCAATCTTGATGATCTTGTCGGCGGCGCTGGCGGCACGCGTGCCGCCGATCGCGGCGACGGCAGACGCACTGGCGATTAACTGGGCAGCCCTGCGGCGGTTCAGCATGGTGTGATCTCCCTGTTATGAAGCCTTCCGATCAGCCTACGCAAGTCCCGTACCGCTTGCCAAGCGGGGATTACCGATCCGGGCACGGACGTGCTAACCCCCGGCCATGGCTCCTCCCCTTCTGCTGCTGCAAGATATCAATCTCACGTTCGGGACCGCGCCCCTGCTGGCCGGTGCCGGTATCGGCGTGTCCGCGGGCGACCGCATCTGCCTGGTCGGGCGTAACGGCTCCGGCAAGTCCACGCTGCTGAAAGTCGCCGCGGGGTCGATACAGCCGGATTCCGGCCGCCGCTTCGCCCAGCCCGGTGCCACCATCCGGTATTTGCCGCAGGAGCCGGATTTTTCCGGCTTCGCCACCACCCTGGCCTATGTGGAGGCAGGTTTCGACGGCGCCTCGGCCGATCATTACCGGGCGGCGTATCTGCTTGAACAATTGGGCCTGACCGGCGCCGAAGATCCGTCCAACCTGTCGGGCGGGGAGGCCCGACG
>CAIRCM010000080.1 GCA_903877125.1 uncultured Acetobacteraceae bacterium
CAGCACCATCACGACGTCGGCCCATTTGGCGCAATCGGCGGGGTCCATGACCTTCAGGCCGGCCGCTTCGGCCTTGGCAACGCCGGCAGAGCCGGGGCGGAGGCCGACGGCGAGGTTCTTCGCGCCGCTGTCCTTGAGGTTGTTGGCATGGGCGTGGCCCTGGCTGCCGTAGCCGATGATGGCGACGTTCTTGCCTTTGATCAGGTTCACGTCGGAGTCGGTGTCGTAGTAGACACGCATGGCGGAGGGTCCTTCCTTCATATGTCGAAAAAGTGACGCGGCTTATGGCGCAAGCCGCGCGGTTAATCCAGCGGGGGATTTTCGAGTAGATTAGCGAAAGCGATGGGGGATGCCGGCTTCCGCGACCAGACCTGGAATGTCCTCACTGGTGGCGATGTAGACCCGGATTTCCGGGTCCCATTCAGCGCGAACCAAGATTGTCCCGGTCATGATCAGGTGGCCTTTACGGTGCGGTGTTCGTGCAGCGGCAATATCGACTGACAGCGTAGTGCGTAACTCAGGTTTTATGGTTCGCGCCTTCAATCCCTATATCGTGCGCGTGCCCCGGGCGATCGCCGCCACGCCGGTCCGCGAAACTTCGGCCAAGCCCAGATCCTGCATCAGCGCGATGAACGCATCGAGCTTGTCGGACGCCCCGGTCAGTTCGAATACAAAGCTGCCAACCGTCGTATCGACAACCCGAGCCCGAAAGGTGTCGGCGATGCGCAGGGCCTCGACACGTTTTTCGCCGGTGCCGATCACCTTTACCAAAGCGAGTTCACGGGCGACATGCGGGCCTTCCTTGGTCAGGTCGGACACGCGGTGTACCTGCACCAGACGGTCGAGCTGGGCCTTGATCTGCTCGATCACCATTTCGGTGCCGGAGGTCACGATGGTGATCCGGCTGGTGGCACCCCCGGCCTCGACCGGGGCGACGGTGAGGCTGTCGATGTTGTAGCCGCGGCCGGTGAACAGGCCGGTGACGCGGGCGAGGACGCCGGCCTCATTATCGACCAGGACAGAGATCGTGGCGGTACGTTGGGACATCAGGTCCGACATAAGCAAATCACCAGGAAAAAGGGGTCAGACCAGCGCCATGCCGGCGTCGGAGATGGCCGCACCGCTCGACTCGTGCTCGGGGCCCAGGATCATCTCGTTATGCGCGGCGCCGGAGGGGATCATGGGGAAGCAGTTCTCGGCCGGGTCGACCGCGATGTCGGCGATGACGGCGGTGGGGCAGTCGAGCATCGCGTTGATCACGTCGTCCAACTGATCGACGCTGGTCGCGCGCATGCCCTTGGCGTGGAAGGCGTCGGCCAGCTTCACGAAATCGGGCAAAGCCGCCGAGTAGCTTTCGGAATAACGGCCGCCGTGCAGCAACTCCTGCCACTGGCGGACCATGCCCATGTATTCGTTGTTCAGAATGAACACCTTCACCGGCAACTTGTACTGCGCGATCGTGCCCAGTTCCTGGATGTTCATCAGGGTGGAGGCCTCGCCGGCGATATCGACCACCAGTGCGTCGGGATGGGCGATCTGCACGCCCATCGCGGCCGGCAGCCCATACCCCATGGTGCCCAGCCCGCCGGAGGTCATCCAGCGGTTCGGCTTCTGGAAGTGGAAGTGCTGCGCGGCCCACATCTGATGCTGGCCGACCTCGGTGGTGATGTAGACTTCCTGTTTGCGGGCGGTGGCGATCTCATACAGGCGCTGGACCGCGTATTGCGGCTTGATCACCGATCCCGGCGCCATGGATTGGGTGAATTTCAGGCTGTCCTTGGCCCGCCATGTGTCGATCTGGCGCCACCAGGCGGCGAGCGCCTGGGTATCGAGCCGCGTGTCGTCCGCCTGCCACGCCTTGAGCAGCGCTTCCAGCGCCTTGCCGGCGTCGGCGACGATCGGGATTTCCACCGGCACGTTCTTGTTGATGGAGGACGGGTCGATATCGATGTGGATTTTCCGCGAGCCCTGGCTGAACGCGTTCAGACGGCCGGTCACGCGGTCATCGAAGCGGGCGCCGACGCACAGCAGCACGTCGCAGCCGTGCATCGCGAGGTTGGCCTCGTACGTGCCGTGCATGCCGAGCATGCCAAGGAATTGGGGGGCGGCGGCGGGATAGGCGCCGAGGCCCATCAGGGTGTTGGTGATCGGAAAGCCGGTGGCGCGGGTGAGTTTGGTCAGCGCCTCGGACGCGGCGGGGCCGGCGTTGATGACGCCGCCGCCGGTGTAGATCATCGGGCGCTTGGCAGATTTCAGCAGCGCGACCGCCTTGGCGATCTGATCCATATCCGGTTCGGTGCGCGGGCGGTAGGATTTGTGTTGCGCGGCGGCTTCGACATAGGGCGCGGCGTTGATCAGAATGTCCTTCGGCAGGTCGATCACGACCGGGCCGGGGCGGCCGGATTTGGCGACGTAGAAGGCCTCATGCACCACCCGAGCGAGGTCTTCGGGGCGCTTGACCAGATAGTTGTGCTTGGTCGCGGGGCGGGTGATGCCGGTGGTGTCGGCTTCCTG
>CAIRCM010000081.1 GCA_903877125.1 uncultured Acetobacteraceae bacterium
GCATGCACGAAGGCCCTGTGCCGGAAGATGAATCGTCGCTTCGCCGAGGTGTGAACCCGGTAAGGCAACGCGCAAAATTAAACGAGTCGGCCGACCACTCCCAAATCGATAGGGGTCGGCTCGTCCCGGCCACCTGTTGTGGCAGTGTGCCGCTATAGGTGGCCCGGACGAGCCGGGCCATGACGGTGTAACGAGACCGCCGCGACTTGGAGCGGTAATTGTTGCGCGTTGCCTTAGGACAGACCCGGTTCAGGGGGCGTTACCTCGCCCCGCTTCTTTCATGAAGTCCGCATAATATTCTTCGACGATCTGCCGCGAGGCGGAACAGGAAGCGGGTTCCCAGGTCCTGTTGGACGAACCGGCGTTCGAACGCGGGTCCGTGCAGCTTTCCCGCGAGTTCCTGCAAATCGATGAGGGTGTAGTAGTTGACGTCATTCGGCGTCGGCGCGACCGGCACGCCGATATTCCGGTACAACGTCCGATATCGATGCCGTATCAACTGCTTCGCCGCATCCTTGTAGCGGGACAGGCGGTCCATCAGGCCGCTCGGTGCGAACAGGGCCATCTGCAATTGTTGGGGCACCGAAAGCCCGGCCGTATGGTTCAGCGCCACCGCGCGGCTGTCCGCCACGAGGCGGTCGATGAAGCGGACGTCGCGAGGTTTGGTTGTCAGCGAGCCGTAGCGTGCGTCCAACAGGCGTTTGTCGGCCTCGGGATTTGTCCGATGTTAAGCTGACACCGGCGCCTGATCGCCCTTGCCTAAAACGCCGATGCAAAGGGGCGGTCCGCGTGCGGGACGCGGACCGTTGCGGTCAATGCGTGGTCCTGATGGCGTCAAGCAGGCCGGCGAGGCCGTTTCCGATGCTCATGTAGAGCGGTCCGCATTTCCACTGGATAAGGTTGCCTTACGCGGGCGCGGCCATCCTTTCGATGCCCCGGCGCCTGACACGGTTTGCCTCGAACGACGAAACCGCGCCGGCGGGTTGTACCGTGGTTCGCTTCAAGCGCGAGAGCTCGGCCACTTCCGCCGACAGCGCGGCGAAGCAGGCGATGGCCTGCGCGTCCTGCGGGCGGGCGGACCGGGCGATCCGGCTGGCGGCCGCGAGATCGGAGGCGAGCGTGTTCAGATCACCTTCGGCCAGGCTTGCGAGTGTGGCTTCAAGCCCTTCGGAACTGGGCGGCATCGCGGCCGGCGCGGGTGTCGCGACAGGGTTGGGAGCGGCCGAAGGCGGCGGGGCGGTGCAGGCAGATGCCAGCGCGGCGGCTGTCAGCGCAACGTACCAACGTATCTTCTTAGGCATTTTGGTTGTTTCCCATGCTTTCACGCGCGGGTGGCAGCACCCGACCGATCTCATTCAGTGACATCTGTAACGGGTCCATGAATCTTTGACTACCCCCGGATGAATTTTTCGCGCCGAACGCAATGGTTCCATGGACGGATGCAGGTCTGGATGCGCAACCGCGCGGGCGGGTGAATGGAACGTTTACAGTCCCGCTTCGTTTCGCGGGCTTCGGGGGTGGCGGTTATGGCGTCCGGTGCAGCGGGACTGTACGATGGCGCCGGAATCGCCCGTCAGAGCCGGGCAATGCACCGGTTCCGCGGGAAGCGTCCGATCCACGCGACGAACCGTGGCCGGATACCAGGGCAGGAGGAACGCATGGCGCGCGACAAGATCAGGATTGGCTGCGGCGCGGGGTTTTCCGACGACCGCATTCCGCCGGGGGTGGAGATCGTCGAGAAAGGGGAACTCGACTACCTCGCGATGGAATGCCTCGCCGAACGGACGATCGCGCGGGAAACGCTGGATCGGGCGAAGGACCCGACGAAGGGCTATACGCCGGTGCTGCTGGAGCGGATGGAGGCGATCATGCCCCCTGCCCTGCGGCGCGGCATCAAGATCGTGACCAATATGGGCGCGGCCAATCCGATGGGTGCGGCGAATGCGCTGCGCAAGCATGCGGCGGCATGGGGCTGCCCGGATTACAGCTGCGCGGTCGTGCGCGGCGATGAGGTCACCGACATCATGCGCGCGCATCCGGAGCTGCCGTTGATGGAGGACGGGGCGCCGCTGGAATCGTTGCTGCCGCGGATGGCCTCGGCGAACGCCTATCTCGGGGCGGATGTGGTGGCGGACGGGTTGCGGACCGGGGCCGATCTGGTGATCACCGGGCGGGTTGCCGATCCGGCGCTGTTCCTGGGGCCGATGCTGCATGCGTTCGACTGGTCGTACGACGATTATGCCAAGCTGGCGAACGGGACACTGACCGGGCATCTGCTGGAATGTTCGGGTCAGTTGACGGGTGGATGCTTCGCCGATCCGGGGAAGAAGGAGGTCGAGGACCTGGCCGGGCTTGGCTATCCGCTGGCCGATGTCTGGGCCGATGGGCGGGTGGAGGTGTCGAAGACGCCGGGTTCGGGCGGGCGGCTGGACGTGGCGACCTGCACCGAACAGTTGCTGTACGAGATGCATGACCCCACCGCCTATATCACGCCGGATTGTGTGCTGGATGCGTCGGGCGTGTCGTTCGAGCAGTTGGCGAAGGACCGGGTGGCGTTGCATGGCGCACGGGGGAAGCCTCGGACGGCGACCTACAAGGTCGTGGTGGGGTATTTCGACGGCTACATGGGGTCGGGCGAGATGGGGTTTGCCGGGCACAACGCGGTGGCGCGGGCGAAGCTGGGTATCGAGGTCGTGAAGGAGCGTTTGCGGCGGCGAGGGCTGTCGTATTCGGAGATGCGGATCGATCTGATCGGCATGAACTCGCTGCATGCGAACGACGCGTCGCTGGCGCCCGAACCGTATGAGGTGCGGCTGCGCATTGCCGCGCGGACGACGGACAAGAAGGCGGCGGAGGCGGTGGGCGCGGAAGTGCGCAGCCTGCATATGCAGGGGCCGACCGGGGCCGGGGGTGGGATCAATTTCGGGGCGCGGCAGATATTGGCGGTGAAATCGGTGCTGATTCCTCGGGAATGGGTCAAGACCGAAATCGTGATGGAGCGCGCGGCATGAGCATCCGGCTTTACGACATCGCCCATGCTCGGGCGGGGGACAAGGGCAACACGTCGAACATTTCGGTGACGGCGTATAATGACGAAGGTTGGCGGGTGATCAGTCGGGAACTGACCACGGATCGGGTGCTGGGTCATTTCAAGCATCTGGGTGCCGGCCCCGTGCGGCGGTACGAGTTGCCGCAACTGCGGGCGTTGAATTTCGTGATCGAAAACGCGCTGGGCGGCGGGGTGACGCGGTCGCTGGCGATCGATCCGCATGGCAAGAGCCTGAGCGCGTGGATGCTGACGATCGAGTTGCCGGGGCATAACGAGGGGTTGGGACAGGGCTGACGCGGCTTCGCGGGACGGTTGACTTGTCATGCCCCCGCTCGCACGGTCCGGAGGAGGAAACCGAACGAGGAGCGAATGCGATGGTCGAAGTTGTACCCTTGACACTGCATATCGGCGCGGAAATCCGTGGCGTGGACCTGAAGCAGCCGCTGGCGCCGGACGCGTTGAAGGTGGTTCGGGACGCGTTCCTGAAATGGAAGGTTATCTTCTTCAGGGACCAGCACCTCGATCATGCTGAGCATGTCGCGATGGCGCGGCAATTCGGCGAGCCAACGATCGGGCATGCTGTGTTCGGGCATGTGGAGGGGTTCCCCGAGATCTACTCGGTGGCCAAGAACCGGACGGCGAATTCGAAGTATGAGGCGATGACGATTACACCCTGGTATGGGTGGCATACGGATGTGACGGCGGCGGTGAATCCGCCGTGTGCGTCGATCCTGCGCGGCGTGACGATCCCGCCCTATGGCGG
The DNA here is from genome assembly GCA_903877125.1 of uncultured Acetobacteraceae bacterium. Taxonomy (GTDB): domain Bacteria; phylum Pseudomonadota; class Alphaproteobacteria; order Acetobacterales; family Acetobacteraceae; genus Rhodopila. The sequence continues at coordinate 3,813 of CAIRCM010000081.1, forward strand.
TGACACGTTCTGGACCAATCTCGTTGCCGCCTATCAGGGATTGTCGGAGCCGATGCGGGCCTTCGTGGACGGCCAGCGGGCGATTCATGCGTTCGAGGCGCGCGGCGACGGCAAGGGCGGGGCGTATGACGAGCGGGTCAAGCGGCGGGCGTTGCGGAGCGAGCACCCGCTGGTCAGCATCCATCCGGAGACCGGCGAAAAGGTGCTGGTCGCCAGCCCGTCGTTCATCAAATCGCTGGTCAGGTTCACCCCGCGCGAGAGTGCGAAGCTGCTGGAAATCCTGTGGGAGCATGTGGTGCGCCCGGAATACACGGTGCGCTTCAAGTGGAATGCCGGGGACATCGCGTTCTGGGACAATCGCTCCACCGCGCATCTGGCGCCGCGCGACATCTTCCAGTCCGATTTCGACCGGCAATTGTACCGGATCACGCTTGTGGGCGAGAAACTGGTGGGCGTGGACGGCCGCCCTTCCGTTGCGATCGAGGGGCTGCCGATTCTTTCGGTGTCCGAGGAACTGAAGTTGATGGCAGCGGAATAGGGCATCGGGTCAAGTCAATCCCGATTGTCCGACGGGCCAAGCGGTACCTGGGGACAATCGGGGCTTCCCGCGCCGCGGCGTTCAACCTTGTGCGGCGAAACGACGATATTTGTCGGTTGTGGGCGTTGCACGCCCCTTCGGTTCGTTGGAATATGCTGTTCCAACGTTGCCCCGCCGCGATCGCGTCAGGGGTTGTTGGGTTCGAAACGTAAAACATCGGCCCCCATGAACCGGGGCCCGGGGGAAACGAAGAATGTCTGCGCACACACTCAGTCCCACCGTCGCATGGTGGCGGGAGCCGACGAAAGACCAATGGTATGCCTTCACGGCGGCCTGGCTCGGATGGACGCTGGACGCGTTCGATTTCACGGTATTTCTTTTCATCATCGGACCGATCGCCAAGGAGTTCAACAGTCCGACGACCCTGGTCGCACTGGTCGGCACAGCCACGCTGTTCATGCGCCTGGGCGGCGCGGTCGCGGCGGGTTGGATGGCCGATCGCCTCGGGCGGCGGGCGCCGCTGATGATCTCGATTCTGTGGTATTCGCTGTGCAATTTCATTGCCGGGTTTTCGCCGACTTTTATCTTTTTGCTTGTCGTGCGGGCGATCCTGGGGATCGGCATGGGGGCGGAATGGCCGGCGGGCGCGGCACTCGCGAACGAGAGCTGGCCGGTGCGGAGCCGTGGCTTGATGTCGGCGGTGCTGCAGGGGTCTTGGGCGCTGGGATACGCGTTGTCGGCGCTGCTGTATTGGGCGTTTTTCGAGTCCATCGGCTGGCGCGGCATGCTGTGGTTGGGCATTCTACCCGCGTTGGCCGTGGTCTGGATCCGTCTCTATGTGAAAGAGCCGGAGGTCTGGGTTGAAAACCAGCGCCAGCAGAAGGAAGCCAACAAGGAGGTCAAGGTGCCTCTCGCGGCGCTTTTCCGTAAGGACCTGATCTGGACGACGGTGTCGGTGACCTGGTGGTTGATCAGTGCCTACTGGGTTTACTACTCGTTGTTCTTCCTGCTGGTGCTTTATTTGACCACCGTGCAGCACATGACCTCGGCCGAGATTGGGCCGGCGATGATCGGCACGAATCTGGTGACGTTCGCGTTCAGCTTCGTCTGGGGCGGTTTGACCGACAAGATCGGGCGGCGCTGGGCGATGATCATCCCCGCGTTCATCGGCATGTTCGTCACGCCGATATATCTGTTGTCGTCCGATCACACGATCATCGCGTTGGGCATCATTATCCAGGGTGCGTTCGCGGGCTGCATTTACGGGATCAACCCGAGCTACGCGAACGAGCGGTTTCCGACCGAGGTGCGGGCGACCGGGGCCGGGTTCTGCGTGCATGTGGGGTCGTGCGCGGGCGGTCTGGTGGGGCCGGTGCTGCTGTATTTCGCCAGCGCGTATCAGACGACATTGGCCATGCCGCTGTTGATCAGCACGCTGATCGGTCTGGTCAGCTTCATCGTGACGCTGATGTTCAGCCCTGAGACGAAGGGGCAGGAGCTGAAGTCGGAACTGACGCTGCATTAGAGCGTTTTCAGGCTGACCGGAAACGGTCAGCACGCTCCGGCTCTTTGTTTGATCGCATGATTCACGCCGCCGCGTGATTCCACTCACTGCGATCAAACTATAGGGGCTGCGTCGATGATCGGGGCGGGGGCACTGTCCCTGCCCCGATTCATGTCATGACGCGTGGTCTATCAGTCGTTGTTTGATCGCGTGATTCATCTCGTCGTGCGATTCCACCTCCGGCGATCACGCTCCAGTCGCGATCGTTCGCAGTGGGTCACGAAATCGCTCTTACGTCCGATACTTGGCACGGTTAGTGGTGGGCGATATTATACTTCGCTTACCAAACCCCATATTTGGCATGGGGAGGGTGAGCGATTCGAGCCGCGATTGTATTCGGGAGATCTTCGTTTCCCGGGCCTGCCGCTGGGAACCGGGACGACTGTTTATGATCTGCAAGGTTTAGTTCGGTGAGATGAGGACCGCATCGGAGATCACCGACCACGGTGATGGGCGGCGTCCTGGGGACTGCTAATAACTGTAGGCCCGGCCATGACGGGGTTCGGGTCGCGGCACTTGTGCCGCGCGCGTTGGCCGGGACAGGCCCGGCCATGACGGGGTTCGGGTCGCGGCATTTGTGCCGCGCGCGTTGGCCGGGACAGGCCGGGCCATGACGGGGTTCGGGTCAGTGGTCTAAACGGGTGTTCCGGGACGGGGTACGGGTCGGTGTTCACGGCTATCGTGTTGCTTCAGCCGTCGGGTTGGTCGACTGGGCGGGGGCGGCCGTCTTTGCCGATTGCGACCATCACGAACTCCGCCGAGGTTACCTTGTGCAGGTCGGCTCGGCCGCGTTGGACGGCCCAGGCCTCGACCTGTAACGAGATCGACGTGCGACCGACCCGGATCACCTTGGTATAGACCGACACGACGTCCCCCACCTTGACCGGGCGGAGGAAGGTCAGGTGCGAGACCGATGCGGTGGCGGTGCGGCCGTGCGCGCGGTCGGACGCCGCGGTGCCGGCGGACAAGTCCATCTGTGCCATGAGCCAGCCGCCGAAAATATCCCCGGCGGGGTTGGTGTCGGCGGGCATGGCGACGATTTTCAGCGCAAGCTCGCCGGTGGGGACGTCATCGGACATTTTGGTCTCACGAAAGGGGTGCCGGCTTCTTACCGCGTTCGCGGCGTTTGCGCTCGTCTTTGTCGCAGCGGGATGGTTATGCCTTCAACTCGGCCTTGATTTCGGCGACCAGTTTTGGGTTGGTGCGCCGGATCTGACCGGCCCGCAGCAGTGTCGCGAGGTCGCGGGGTGCGTTGGTTTCCCAGGCTTCGAGGAACAGCAGATCGGCGGCCATCGCTGGGGCATTGGCCGCCCGCAAAGTACGGCGCGCTGCATCGGTGCGCGGTAATCGGTCGATGATCGCGTGAGTCTGCATCGCCTACTCTCCTAAACGCCCGTCGGCGCCCGACCGGTGAAAGCCGGTCGGGCGCCGTGGAGGTAGGTGGGGCCGGCGGGATTCACCAGTCCGAAGCGATGACAAAGCGGTTAACTTGTCGTGCGCCGCGCGGCAGATGGCATCAGGCCACGCGGAAGTTACCGAACTGCCAGGGGCAGGTGTCGTCGGTTTCCTCGGCGAAGAGGCCGCCGCGGTCTTCCAGCGGGGTCCAGTCCGAATAGGCGCCGGCCATCTCGCCCAAATATGGGCCGGCGATTTCGAGGACCCGTGCGTGGTCGAGTTGGTCGGCTTCGACGACGCCCTCGTTCGGATGTTCCATCGCCCAGACCATGCCGCCGAGCACGGCGGCGGTGACCTGGAGGGAGGTGGCGTTGTTGAGGGGGACGAGGGCGCGGGCGTCGTCGATGGACAGGCGGGAGCCGTACCAGTAGGCGCCTTTGGCGTGCCCCATCAGGAGGACGCCGAGTTCGTCGATGCCGCGGGCGATTTCGTGCATCATGAGGCGCTTTTCGGCCTGCATGCGCCAGTTCTTGCCGGCGAGTTCGTGGAGCGAGAGCACCGCGTCGTCGCAGGGGTGGTAGGCGTAGTGGACGGTCGGGCGGTAACGGACGGTACCCCCCTCCTCCAGCGTGTAGTAGTCGGCGATAGAGATCGCCTCGTTATGCGTGATCAGGAAGCCGTGGAACGGGCCTTCCAGCGGGGTCCAACTGCGCACGCGTGTGGCGGCGCCCCGACGGTTGAGGTAGATGGCCGCACCGCAGCCGAAATTGTGCTGACAGCCGTCGGCCGGCATGGCCTTTTCGTGCGTGCCCCAGCCGAGTTCGGCGGGCTGGTTACCCTCCCCCACGAAGCCGTCGATCGACCAGGTGTTGACGAACTCGCCTGGTTTTTTGGCGAGGTCGGCGGTCTGGGTGTCGCGTTCGGCGATGTGGATAACCTTGATGCCAAGCGTGCTGGCGAGCGCGGCCCAGCCGGCCTGATCGGTCGGGGGGGTGACGTCGACGCCGGTGTCGGCGGCGATGTTCAGCAGCGCCTGCTCAGCAGCGCCTGCTTGACGAAATGCGACACGAGACCGGGATTGGCACCATGCGTCGTCACCGCTGTCGGGTCGGCGGCGCCGGGACGGGCGAGGGCCAATGCCGATTCGCGCAGGGCGTAGTTGCTGCGTTGGGACGTGGTGAGCATGGGGTCGGTGTAGCCGCCGGCCCAAGGCTCGATGCAGGTGTCGAGGTAGAGGGCGCCGCTCTCTCGGCACAGTTTTATGAGTGCGACCGACGAGACGTCGACGGAGAGGTTGATGAGGAAATCGCCCTTGCCCAGCTTGCCGCCCAGCACCGCGCGATAGTTGTCGGGCGTGATGGGAAGCACGGTGTGGGCGACGTTGTATTCCGCGGCGACGGGGGCGCCGGCGTCGTCGGCCGCGACGATCTCGATCTGATGCGGGCCGATGTCGATGTGACGCAGGATCAGGGGCAGGACGCCCTGGCCGATGCTGCCGAAGCCAAGCATCACCAGGCGCCCGTCGAAGGTGGCGTGTACGGTCATGGTGGTCTCCTAGGTCGTGTGTTTGTGTGGGAACATGCCCACCGTCTTGGTTCGGGGTTTCCGGGCCATGACGGGGGGTGGGGTCGGGGATGGGTGGCTGGCGTTACGCGGCCAGGAGGGTCTGGCCGGTTTCGGGGGCTTCGTCCGAGACCTCGACGATTCGGGCTCGGTCGAAACCATTGAAGCCGGTGCGCAGGCAGGCGCCGTAGGCACCGAGCTGGGCGATTTCGATCCAGTCGCCTTCTTCGATGTCGGCCGGCAGGTAGAACGGGCCGCGCATGGCGTCCGCGCTGTCGCAGGTCGGGCCGAAGAAGCTGTAGCCGCGCAGGGTTTCGGACGCTGCTCCGGCGGGGCGGATGCAGCGGACGGGATAGCGGAAGGCGAGCGTGCCGGCATCGGCGAGGCTGCCGTAGACGCCGTCGTTGATATAGAGCGCATCGCCGCGACGGGCCTGCACCTGCACGACCACCGATCCGCCGGCCGCGACGAGCGCACGACCGGGTTCGGCCCAGAGGCGGGCGTTCGGCAGCGCCAGACGATCGAACCCGTCCTCGATTTCAGCGACGATCGCGCCGAGATCGGGGAGTTCGACGTCCGGATACGCCACCGGAAATCCGCCGCCGACATCCACGATGTCGATGGCGACGCCCGCCTGCTGGATCACTTCGCGCGCGAGGTCCATCGCGCGCCGCCACGCCAAGGGCTCCAGGCACTGGGAGCCGACGTGGAAGGCAATGCCGAGACGTGCGGCGTGCGGCCGAGCGGCGCGCAGGAGCGCGACGGCGTCGTCCCTGTCGGCACCGAATTTGCCGGAGAGGTCGAGCACGGCTTCGCCTTTGGGCAAAGCGAGGCGGACGACCAGGCCCATTTCGCCGGCGACGCCGGTGGCCATGGTTTCGGCCATGATCTTGGTCAGCTCGGCGTGCGAGTCCAGAACGAAATCGCGTACGTCATGGCGCGCCCAGGCTTCGCGGATCGCGCCGCGGGCCTTGATCGGGTGCATGAAGTGGATGTGGGCGTCGGCGAACATGGTGCGCACGAGGCCGATTTCGGCGGGGGATGCACAATCGAAATGACGCACGCCGCCATCCCACAGCGCACGCAGCACGGCGGGGTCTGGGTTGCACTTCACGGCATAGAGCACATCGCCAGGGAAAGCGGCGATGAAGTCGCGGGCGGTCGCGGCCAGGGTGGTCGGGCGGATGCAGTGGACCGGGTCTTCCGGGCGCAGATCGGCGATCAGCGCGTCGACGGTGGGGCGGACGGCCGGCGTATCGACAAGACGACGCGGGGCGGAAACGGCGGAACGGAAACGGGCAACGGACATCGCAGCAACCCTCGCGACAGCAGACGCGGGCGGCCGTTGCGGGCCACACGCGGAACCATGGAGATTTGATGAAATGCGGCACGAGGACGCTGGGCGCCCCTCGTCGGCATTCAGGCGATGCGCGTAATTCGCGATGCCACGGACTGGTCAGCACACATAGGCAATTCCCTTACGAACCCCGGCAAACCGGCCGGTCGGACCGAAAAGGACGCTTACGTCGTTGCTGTGTCCCGGTTGGGGCACTCGCGGCACGTGCGGGCGTCGACGAACCGTTTCTACCCAGGTGGGTCGAAGCGGGAGGCGACTTATAGAGTTGCAGTGTTTTCGCGTGAAATGCATTTTTGCTGTATCAGCTATGCATTAATGCGAGGTATTCCCATACGATGGAGGCACCGGCCAGGGCGGTGATCTCGGATACGTCGTAGGCTGGGGCGACCTCCACCACATCCATGCCGTGGAATGCGATCCCCTGGAGGCGGCGGACGATCGCCTGGGCCTGCCAGGTGGCGAGACCGCCGATCTCGGGCGTGCCGGTGCCGGGGGCGAAGGCGGGGTCGAGGGCGTCGATGTCGAAGCTGAAATAGGCGGGGGCGGGGCCGACGACGGCTTTGATTCGATCGGCCACGGCGGCGGGGCCGGCTTCATGCACGTCCAGGGCCGACAGGATGGTGACCCCCTGCCCTATCGTCCAATCCCAGACCTCGCGTTGCACGGGGGAGCGGATGCCGATCTGGATGGTGCGTCCGGGGTCGATCAGACCTTCGCGGATCGCATGGTAGAAGACCGATCCGTGGCCGTAGATCTGGCCGAAATTGTCGGGCCAGGTGTCGACATGGGCATCGAAATGCACGAGGGCGATGCCCTTGCCGGTTCGGCGGGTCAAGGCTCGGAGGAGCGGCAAGGTGATGCCATGCTCGCCGCCGAGGCACAGGAGGTGGTTCAGGCCGATGGCCTGTTGCTCGATTGCCGCGAGGGAGGCGGGGATGTCGCCGAGCGCGATGGCGAAGTCGCCGATGTCGGCGAGATCGTAGGTGGCGGGATCGGTCCAGAAGCCGGGATGCGCGCCATCGAGCAGCATGCGGCTGGCGCGGCGGATGGCGGCGGGTCCGTCGCGGGTGCCGGCGCGGTTGGTTGTGCCGATGTCGAGCGGCACGCCGGCGACGGTGTAGGACGCCATGCGGTTTGCGGCGGAGAGACCGAAGAAGCCGGCCGGTGTCGCGAAGGTCGGTATGCCTGTCATGGGGGGCGCTGTAGCATACTGGCATCGGCCTATACTATGCGCGTGTCATCCGGATGAATTTGGGACTTGTCATAAATCGGGAACCTGACATGATGGGTGTCATGCAAGGTGACTTAGATATGGTTTTGGCCCCAAGCTTCGGGCGGAACTCGCCCCCCTGCGCGGTCTGTGGCACGGCATGGAGCATGATTTGCTGCGCCTTGGCATCCGCTCCCTGCGGGAGTTGGCCGGCAGACGGCCGGACGAGATCGCCGAATCCTACCGCGCCCTGTCCGGGCACCCGGACGATCCGGTGCTGCGGCCGTATTTCGCGGCGCTGATCGGCTATGCCGAAACCGGTGTGGCGACGCCCTGGTGGTACATCATGCGCTCGGAAGTCCAAGCCCGGGCTTGCTGATCGCGCGGGATCGTTGGATGTGTGGGGTTCCGATGGAAGGAAACCCAAGATGACCGATCTGTTCGCCGAGCTGCGCAAAATCGATACGCCGACCATCACCAATGTGGTGGCGACCTATCCGAAAAATCCGCTCTGCCTGGGGTTGTACAATCCCTGGACGGAGAACTGGTATACCGACACCTCGATCCGCTGCATCTACCCCGAGATGGGGGCGATCGTGGGCCATGCCGTGACCTGCGTGTTCGGGCTGCCGGACCCCAATTATACCGGGCGGCTTTCGTTCATGGATGTGATCGACGCGCTGGATGCGATGAAGAAGCCGACGATCCTGGTCATTCAGCAGAAATGGCCCGAGCACCTGATGTCCAAGGCGGGGTTGGCCGGGGAGATCATGGTGACGTCGATGAAGGCGGTTGGCTGCATCGGGATGCTGTCGAACGGGCCGTCGCGCGATGTGGACGCGGTGCGGAAGTTGAATTTCCAGTTGCTGCTGGGCGGCGTGACGGCCGGGCACGGGGAAATGGCGGTGCAGGCGGTGAATGTGCCGGTATCGGTCGGCGGGATGGATGTCGCGCCGGGCGAGTTGATCCACATGGATGAGAATGGCGCGGTGAAATTCCCCGCGGACAAGGCCGAACAGGTGCTGGCGAACGCGCAGGCGATGCTGGCGAACGAGGCGGAGCATCTGGCCCGGCTGCGGGCGGCGACCACCGCGGCCGAGGTTCGCGCGGCCGGCGGGTCCTATTCGGCGAAGAAGGCTCCGTAACGGTTCCGGTCCAAGGGAGGCGCGAGCCATAAAGGCTGGCACGGCGCCTCCGGCGCGGGGGCGGCGCGCTGCGTTGGCGAAAGCGCTGTGTGCCGGTGGGCTCGCCATTGCGTCCGCCGGCCGATCGTGGGCACCATTCGGGCAACAATCAGCATCCGATAGGGAGAAACACCGATGTCCGACCATTGGACCGGCACCTGGACCGCGACACCCGCCCCCGCTGACGGGGTGTCGCTGGACAACCCGACGATCCGCATGTTTCCGCGGATCAGCATCGGCGGCGACCGGGTGCGGGTGCGGCTGTCGAATGCGGCCGGGACCGGGGATTTGACGATCGGGACGACGCGACTCGCCCGGCGCGGCGCGGGTGCGGGGATTCGGCCGGGATCGGACCATGCGGTGACGTTCAACGGTGCTGCCTCGGTCAAGATTCCGGCGGGGTCGTTCGTGGTCAGCGATCCCGTGGCGATGGCGGTCAAGCCGCTCGAGGATCTGGCGGTATCGATTCATATTCCCGGTATCATTCCGGCGAGCTTTGGGGTGACGGGGCGGTATGCGCGGCAGTTCAATTATTTGTCTCCGCCGGGCGATTTCACCTCCATGGAAATCATGCACGCCGCGCGGGTCACCGACGACTGGTATTTTCTGAGCGGGCTGGACGTTCTGACATCGGACGATGTTGGCGGGATCGTCGCGCTGGGCGATTCGATCACGGACGGCAATATTTCCACGCATGACGCGTTCTGCCGCTGGCCGGATCAGCTGGCGCGGCGTCTGGTGGCGCGTGGCGGGCGGCAGTTCGGGGTGATGAACCAGGGGCTGGGCGGCAATCGTGTGTGCCATGACATACGCGGCGACAGCGGCGTGCGCCGGTTCGACCGGGACGTGCTGTCGCAGCCCGGCGTGACCCATGCGATCGTGCTGCTGGGGATCAACGACATCCGCAACCGCCGGGGCCTGAAGGAGGAGACCGTCACCGTGGACGATTTGAGCCTGGGTCTTGGGCAAATGGCGCAGCGGGCGCGCACGCGCGGGATCAGGATTTTCGGCGGGACGCTTCCGCCGTTCGAAAATGAGACCTTCATGCTGGGCGCATGGTCGCCGGAGAAGGAACGCGTTCGGCTGGGGATCAACGAATGGATCCGGTCGTCCGGCGCGTTCCACGCGGTGATCGATTTCGACGAGGCATTGCGCGATCCCTCGCACCCCGCGCGGATGTTGCCGATCTATGACAATGGCGACCATCTGCATCCGGGCGATGTCGGGTATAACCGCATGGGCGACGTGATCGATCTGTCCTTGTTCGATTGATATCGGCCGGCTGTTATCCTTTTGATTTCGCGCGCAGCCGCCACGCCAACCCTGCGCGCATACCAGCCGGCCTCAAGGCTGACTGGTATGAGTCACCTCGATTTGATCGGCGGGCGGCATTCCCCGGTTGCCGCTCGCGGGTGGGTACGCATAATGCGATCTTGTGCCGCAGAGGGGTTGGACCATGCCGATTGTTGCGTACCAATCATTCAATGCGAATGTCAGCACGACGCACGATTTCAACTCGATGAAGTTTCAACGCTTCACCAAAGACACAAACACCCACATGACCGGCGAGGGCAGCGAGGTCCTGGAATACCCGACGAACAGGGAAATCCTGAACATACCGATCGAGGGGCCGGCGTATAAGCGACCGATTTCCCGGCTGGAATCGGATCAGCATACGGTGGGGGTGTTCGGCAGCCATATCTGCCAGATGTGGCAGCATTTCGTGCGTCAGTTCGGGGGCATGCCGGATCTGATGGTGATCGGGGAGATGGATTCCTCGCACCAGGATTTCAAATCCATGGTCAGCGGGGTGGACCTGCGGTTCGATGCGTTTCCCAACGCGAAGGCGTGCCAGTCGTTTTCGGCGATCTGCCAGAATCCGGCGGGGGGGACGGTGAGCGCGGTGGCGGCGGGGATCGGCTATGTCGTGTATTCGGTGGCGGACCTGAACATGGTGTTCGTGCACGTGCCGAACGAGATCGCGACCAACCAACCGGCGATGCAGACATTCTACTCGCAAATCGCGAACGAACTGACCCGGGGCGGCAAGGTCATTCATGTCGTGCTGGGCGACACCAATCAGCAGCGGCCGAATTTCACCGCGGACGTGCTGAACGCCGCGTTCGGCGTGACGACCTATCAGACGGCGGCCCTGAGCGCGTCGCCGGTGGATGTGTACATGGGGGCGGCGGGCGGGACGAACAGCAACGCGTCGAAGATGTACGATGTCGCGGTCTATCGTTCCGATGTGCTGGATCTCAAGAAGATCGCCTATATTTCCCAGTCGGCAACGTCTGTCACGGTGACCGACCATGCCGGGCTGGGCATTCACGTGGAGCGGAAGGGGTAGAGCCGTGCCTATCATCGCGTATCAATCGTTCAACGCGAACTCCAGTTCGACACATAGTTTCAGCTCCATGAGCGATCAACGGTTCACGAAATCGACCAACAGCAATGCGATGGATTGGGAAGAGGAGATTCTGCAATACCCGACGGATCGCCACAATCTCAATTCACCGATCGAGGGACCGGCGAACAAACTCCCGATCAACAAATATAAAAACAGGCAGCACAATGTCGGTGTTTTCGGCGACCACCTTTCGCAGGTTTACCAGCATTTCCAGCGCGCGCTTGGCGGCATGCCGGACATCATGGTGATCGGCGAGATGGATTCGTCGCATCAGGATTTCAACATGATGGTGAGCGGCAACAACCTGACGCTCAACTCGTTTCCCAACAAGAAAGCGTGTCAGTCATTTTCAGCCACCTGGCAGGGCATCCAGGTCAAGCAACTGACAGCAGGCGTTGGTTATGTCGTTTTCGCGGTCAACGGGCTGAATATCGTTTTCGTGCATGTTCCTAACGAATTCGCGACGAACGAACAAAGAATGATCGATTTTTACTATGGGATCGCCCAGGATGTGAACATCAGCGGCAACATCATTCATGCCGTGCTGGGCGACACCAATCAACGACGGACCAATTTCACCGCTTCCGTTCTGAATAACGCGTTTGGGGTTAATACGTACCAAACCGCCTCGGACACAGCGGTGCTGGTCGACACATTCCCGCCACGCGAGACGGGAACGAACAGCAACGGCAAGCTGATGTACGACGTCGCGGTTTATCGATCGGACCTGCTCGAACTCAAGAATGTTGCCTATATCTCGCAATCCTCGACAACCTTCACGGTCACCGACCACTGCGGCCTGGGGATTCATGTCGAGTTGAAGAAATAGCACCAGGCGGGCGTGACAGCGGGCCAAGTGGGTTTCCGGATCGGCTCCACGCGCGCGCACGTCATAGGCCGTCAGTGATGGCCGAGCATGTGGCGGCCGATCTCCTGGGGGTCGGCGCCGGCGGCGGGCATCTGGTGGACGATTTCGCCGTCGTGCATGACCGCGACGCGGTCGGACAGTTCCAGTATTTCATCGAGGTCTTCGGAAATCAGCAGGACCGCGGTGCCCTGATTGCGGGCCGCCATGATGCGTGCCCGGGTTTCGGCCACGGCTTTGACGTCCAGACCGAAACAGGGGTTGGCCAGGACCAGGAGGCGCACGTCGCCGTCGAACTCGCGCGCGAGGACGCAACGCTGGACGTTGCCGCCGGACAGGACGCCGATCGGCACGATCGGTGAGGGCGCGCGTATGCCATAGGCGGCGATCATGCTGGCCGCTCGGGCGGCCATTGCGGACCGGTCGAGCCAAAGGCGGCTGTTGGCGGTGTCGAATGCCCGCAGATTGAGGTTATCGACGACGGTCATCGGGGGGACGCAGCCGTTGCGCAGCGGCTCCTCCGGCAGGACGCGGACGTGGCGGGCCTGCGATTGCGCTCGGCTGGCATCGTATTGGGTGCCGTCGACCAGGACCTCCCCGGCTTCGATGGGGCGTTGGCCGCCGAGAACCTCGACCAGATCCTTCTGGCCATTGCCGGATACCCCGGCGATGCCGACGATTTCGCCGGCCTTGACGTCGAGTGCGGCGATGGACAGGCCCTTGCGGCCGCCGTCGGCGGCGGTCCGAAGGTCGCGCACGGCCAGGCGGATTTCGGCCGCCGGTTCGCCCAGGCGTTCGGGATTGGCGGGGGCGTGCGGCTCCCCGATCATCATCGCGGTGAGGTCGGCCGCGCCGAGGTCCTTGACCAGTCCCGCGCCGGCGAAACGGCCGCGGCGGAGGACCGTGACCTCATCGACGAAGGCGGCGACCTCTTTCAGTTTGTGGGTGATGATGACGATGGTGAGTTGGCCGGAATGGGCGAGGTCGCGGACGAGACCCAGCATTTCCGTGGCTTCCTGCGGGGTGAGGACGGAGGTGGGTTCATCCAGCACGAGAAAGCGCCGCTGGAGATAAAGCTGTTTGACGATCTCGGTCTTCTGCCGTTCCCCGGCGGCGAGGGTCCCGACTTCGGCGTCCAGCGGGACCTTGAACGGCATGCCGCGCATGAACTCGCCAAGCGCGGCTTTTTCGGCGCGCCAATCGATGGCCGCGGGCACGTCGCGGCGGGACATGACCAGATTTTCCGCGACGGTCATCGATGGGACGAGGGTAAAATGCTGGTAGACCATGCCGAGCCCCAGGGCATCGGCATCGGCCGGACGCTCGATCGTTGCTTCCCTGTCGTCGACCAGGAAGGATCCGGTATCGGCCTTGTAGTAGCCCAGCAGGCATTTCACCAAGGTGGATTTGCCGGCACCGTTTTCGCCGAGCAGACCATGCACGCTGCCGGGCGCGACCTTCATCGACACGCCGGACAGCGCGTGGAAGCTGCCGAAGTGCTTGCCGATGTCGATGGCTTCGATGCCGATGGCGGTCACGGCAGTTGCGCCAGAAAGGTGGTGCTGTCGCTGACCGCGCCGAAGACGCCGCCCTGCATTTTGATCATCTTGAGCGCGGCGGCGTGGTTGCCGGGGTCGGTGGCGCCGCAGCAATCTTCGAGCAGCAGGCACTCGAAGCCGCGATCGTTGGCATCGCGCATCGTGGTGTGCACGCAGACATCGGTGGTGATGCCGGTCAGGACGATGTTGGCGATGCCCTTGGTGCGCAGGACGAGTTCGAGGTCGGTCGCGTAGAAGCTGCCTTTGCCCGGCTTGTCGATCACGATCTCCCCTGGCAGGGGGGCGAGGTCGGGAATGATCTCCCAGCCCGGTTCGCCACGGGTGAGGATGCGGCCGCAGGGGCCGGGATCGCCGATTCCGGCACCGATTCGCCGCGATCGCCAGCGCTTGTTGGCGGGCAGATCGGACAGGTCGGGGCGATGGCCTTCGCGGGTGTGGATGATGGTGTAGCCGCGCGGGCGCAGGGCGGCGAGCATGGCGCCGATCGGTGCGATGGGCGCGCGGGTGAGCGAGAGGTCGTAGCCCATCTTATCGACATAGCCACCGATGCCACAGAAGTCGGTCTGCATGTCGATGACGATCAGCGCGGTGTTTTCCGGCCGCAGGGCGCCGTCATAAGGCCAGGGGTAAGGGTCGGCTTGGATGAAGGGCATCGTTACCTCCCGATTGAAAGCTGGCCGGGCATGCCGCGCAGGGCGGTGCCGCCGCGGGCGGTCAGGATCAGCACGGTCAGCGTCACGACGTAGGGCGCGGCGTAGAACAAATAGTATCCCCAGGTGACTCCGACGGTCTGCAAGGATGGGCCGAGCGCGCCGGCGGCGCCGAAGAGGAGGGAGGCGTAGATGCAGTTGATCGGGTTCCAGCGGGCGAACACGACGAGCGCGACGGCCATCAGGCCCTGGCCGGACGACAGGCCCTCGTTCCAGCTTCCGGGATAATAGAGGGAGAGAAAGGCGCCTCCGATCCCGGCCAGGGCGCTGCCGGCGGCGGTGGCGAACAGGCGGGTGCGGTTGATCGGCAGGCCCAGAGCGAGTGCGGCATCCTGGCTGTCGCCGACGATGCGGATGCGCAGGCCCATGCGGGTGGAGCGAAAGCCCCAATGCATGACGAAGGCGGCGAGAAGACCGAGGAAAAACAGCGGGCAGACGTTCAAGGCGTTGCGCAACTGCGGCGAGTCCGACCAGAATCCCAGGGGAATCCCTGGCAGCAGCGGCGCGCTGGGCTGGACGTAGGGCTTGCCGAAAAAGAAGGCCGTGCCGGTGCCGGCGAGCATCAGGGCGATGCCCATGGCGACGTCGTTGACCCGCGTCAACGAACAGATGGCCCCGTGCAGGCCGCCGAGCAGAAGGCCGGCGATGGCGGCGGCGGCGATGCCGGCCCAGGGATTGCCGGTTTCGTAGGACGTGGCGTAGGCCACCATCGCGCCGAGAACCAGGACGCCTTCGTTGCCGAGATTGATGCGTCCGGCCTTTTCGGTGAGGCATTCGCCGAGGCTGACGAACAGGAAGGGCGTGCTAACGCGCAGACTGCCGCCGAGCATGGCAAGGGCGACGGTGTCGATCATGCGGCGGCCCTTGGTTGGAACCATTGGAAACGGCCGTAAAGCGTATCGCTGGCGAGAATGGCGATGAAGATCATGCCCTGCAGCACCTGGACGGTGGCATCGGGGAGCCCCATGCGCCGTTGCAGCAATCCGCCGGCGGCGCCGAGGCCGCCGAGCAGCACCGCCATCGGAATGACGGTGAGCGGGTTGAAGCGGGCCAGGAAGGCGATAAGGATGCCGGTGTAGCCATATCCCGCGTTCAGGGACGCATTGGCTCGGCCGTATTCGGCGGCGACCTCGATGGCTCCGGCCAGGCCGGCGCAGCCGCCGCCGATCGCGCAAGCGAGGAGAATGAGTTTCGAGACGGGCAGCCCTTGCAGGCGGGCGGCGCGGATATTGCCGCCGGTCACGCGGGAGGCGAAGCCGGTGGTGGTGCGATAGATGAAGATCCAGCAGCCGATGCAGGCCAGCAGCCCGACCGGCAGGCCCGGATGGATTTCGAGCCAGGGCACGGTATCGAGCATGTTGGCGTCGCCGATCCCGCAGGTGGAGGGCTTGTTGAGGCTGGCGGGATCTCGGAGCACGCCTTCGACCAAATGGTTGAACAACGCGAGACCGATATAGGCCAGAACGAGGCTGGCGATGGTTTCGTTGACGCCGCGTTTCGCGCGCAGCCAGCCGCTGATTCCGATCCACAAGGCACCGGCAGCGGTACCGGTGACGGCCATGACGGCGAGGACGAGGATTGGGCTGGTATTGACGAAAGGTAAGGCACAGACGGTGGCAGCGAGACCGCCGAGGACGACGGCGGCCTCCCCGCCGATGATGACGAGGCCGAGCTGTCCGGGGATGGCGACGCACAGGGCGGTGAGCAGCAAGGGCGCGGCGCGCTGGAGGGTGTTCTGCATGGAGAACCAACTGCCGAACGCGCCGTCCCAGACGAGTTCGAAGAAATCCTCCGGCGACTGGCCGAGTCCGACGAGAAAGACGGAGAACAGGACCAGCGCGCCCAGCAGAGCCAGAAGCGGTGCGAACACCGCTTCGAGGCTCCGCCGCAGCGGATAGGTGGCGTCGGCGCTCATGAGATCGAGCCCAGTACCCCCTCGACAAGATAGTTCTGGGATTCGAGTTCGACGGCCGTTTCGGGGTAGGATTTGCCGGCGGGGACGACGATGTTGCCCTTGTTGTCCTTGAGCGGGCCTTTGAAGACGGCGAAACCGCCCTTGAGGATTTCGGCTTTGGCGGCATCGACGGCTTTGCGGCCGGCGGCATTGAGGCCGGGCCCGTAGGGGGACATTTTGACGAATTTGTCGGTCAGGCCGCCGCGGACGAAATTCGGCAGCGGTTTGCCGGCCTGTGCGTCGGCGATGAACTGCTTATAGACGGTGATCCAGTTCCATTCCGCGCCGGTCAGATAGCCCTTCGGTGCGAGCTTGGCCTGATCCGCATGGTAGCCGCAGGCGAAGATGCCGCGCCGTTCGGCGGTTTCCATGATGACCTTGGGGCCATCGACGTGGCAGGTCACGACGTCGATGCCTTGGTCGGCGAGGCTGTTTGTTGCCTCTGCTTCCTTCACGGGCATCGACCATTCGCCGGTGAAGATGACTTTGGTGGTGATGGACGGGTCGACGGATTTCGCGCCGAGGGCGAAGCTGTTGATGTTGATCAACACCTGCGGAATGGGTTTGGCGGCGATGAAGCCGAGTTTTTTGGATTTGGTGGCATGGGCGGCGGCGATGCCGTTGAGGTATTGGCCCATGCCGATATAGCCGAAATACGATCCGGTGTTGGCGGGGTGCTTGTCCTTCTGCCAGAGGCCGCCGCAGTGGCGGAATTCCACTTTCGGGTATTTGGCGGCCATTTTCAGCATGTACGGGTCGAAGTATCCGAAGCTCGTTGGGAAGACCAGGCTGGCGCCGTCGAGCTTGATCATGCTTTCCATGGTTTTCGACACGTCGTCGGTTTCGGGGACCTTTTCTTCCTCGACGACCTTGACCCCGGGCATTTTTTTGAGGATCGCGGCGGCTTCGGCGTGAGCCTGATTATAGCCGTAGTCATCTTTGGCACCGACATAGATGAAGCCGACGACGAGGTCTTTGGCGAGGGCCTGGTTCGATGCGAGGGCCGTTGCGGCCGTTGCGGTCATGCCGGCGAGCACTGCGCGCCGGGATGTTCCGGCGGATTTTGAATCATTTGGACGCATGAAGGCTCCTTGGGACAGACTGTCTGGGCCGCTTGGTTTTGGCGACGCCGGGGCATGGTCAGCAAGTTTTGTGCCACGTCTGCATGCACGTTTGGCAAGTTCGGACGGCGCATCGTTGCCCACAATATGGCCGGAATGTAACTATACGGTCATATTGCCTATATTTTATCCAATCAATGGACATGATCGTCCAAGATCAGGCCTGGCTTGGTCATTTAGATGGGCAATTGCCCAAACGATAGTCCGCCGAACAAGGCCTCGGATGTGTCCAATATGCCACCGTACGCTGAGAGAATAAGCAGATACGGTCACTGATCCGTCACATGGCACAGCCATTGCTTAGCAGCCTCTCGCGAATGTGATGCATGACGACGAGCCCGAGCCGCGAGGATACGGAATACATCCGGATTTGAGCCAAACGGTGTTCTGCGGGATGCATACGATAATTTGCAGGCAAAGGTGCCTACCGTAACCAGAGAAGGACACGAAATGAATCTGAAGCACCTGTTAATTGCCGCGGGCGTGTTGTTGGGCGCCGGGCAGGCCCACGCCGAAGGATTTACCGATGACTGGATCGGCATTCGCGACGGCATGTTCGTTGCGAACCCCGGCGCACCTCCGCGACGCGCGCGTTCGGTGAACAAGGTGGTCTTCGAGTATGGCCACTTCAACACCTGGGAATACGGGTCGAACTTCATCCACGGCGACGTGCTGCTGTCGGACGGCAACGAGCCGGCGAACAATTCCGGTGCCGGGTCCACGGAATTCTATGGGATCTATCGCGGCCAGCTGAGCCCCGACAAGATTTTCGGCATCAATACGAAGATCGGTCCGTTCTCGGCGATCAACTTCGAGTTCGGTCTGGACCTGGAAGCCGAAAACACGACCTTCGCGCCGGCCAAGAAGCTGCTGGTGATCGGCCCGAATTTCCACATCGACCTGCCTGACTACGGCTTTATTTCGATCGGCGTACACGCATCGAAGGAGTGGAACAACAACGGCATCGCATCCTGCACGGGGGCGTGCCAGTCGACCGGCATCCCGACCTTCTCGCATGGCGGCGCGGTCAGCTTCGACGTCACGCCGGAATTCGAAGTCGTCTGGCTCTATCACATGTCGTGGACCGGCCTGCCGCTGGACTTCTCCGGGTTCATGAATGTGGTGCTGCCGAAGGGACGGAATGGTTTCGGTCAACGGACCGCGACCGAAGTTCTGGCGGTGCCGCGGCTTTCGCTGGACCTTGGCAAGCTGATGGGCAAGACCCCGCACAAGTTCGATCTGTACGCCCAGGTTGAATTCTGGGAAAACAAATTCGGCAACGATCACACGCTGCGCGGCAATACCGGCATGGAGGAGGTTTCTCCGCAAATCGGCATCGCGTATCACTTCTGACAAGGCCGACCGACCGCGCTTTCGAAACGCCCCGGCCCTGCTCAAGGGGTCGGGGTATCGCGTGTCAAGTGGGACAGAGACTGATTGGGCCCGATACCATGGATATGTTGCGCTCCATCGATTGGACTACGTTGTATGACTGGATCGGTCTGCTCGTTCGCTGGACCCACGTGATCGCGGGGATCGCCTGGATCGGGTCGTCGTTCTACTTCATCGCGCTCGATGCCAGTCTGCGGCCCAATCCCCGCCTGCCGGCCGGCGTAAGCGGCGATACGTGGCAAGTCCACGGTGGCGGCTTCTACCAGATGCAGAAATATACGGTTGCCCCGGAATTCCTCCCCGCGCACCTCACGTGGTTCAAGTGGGAGGCGTATTCGACGTGGATTTTCGGGTTCGTGCTGCTGGTTCTGGTTTATTACATCAATCCCAGCCTCTATCTGATCGACACCTCCATCGCGAATATCGGCGAATGGGATGCCGTAGCGGTCGGCATCGGGTCGCTCGTGCTCGGGTGGTTCGCTTACGACCTGCTGTGCCGGTCCTGGTTCGGACGGGAGACCGGGCGGCTCGCCATCAGCGGATTTATTCTGCTGATCGGCATGGCTTACCTCTATGCGCATCTGTTCAGCGGGCGCGGCGCGTTCATCCAGGTCGGGGCGCTCGTGGGTTCGATCATGGTCGGCAATGTCGCGATCATCATCATGCCGAACCAGCGCAAGACGGTCGCCAAACTGCTCGCCGGCGAGACGCCGGAGGCGATCTGGGGCAAGGAGGCGAAGCAGCGGTCGGTGCACAACAACTACCTGACGCTGCCGGTCGTGTTCCTGATGCTTTCGAACCATTACGCGTTTACGTATCAGACGCCGTGGAACTGGCTCATTCTGGCGCTTATTTTTATCGCGGGTTTCCTGATCCGGCACTGGTTCAACATCAAGCATACCGGGGCGACGCCGGACTGGCGGTTGTGGCCGGCGGCTGGCGTGCCGGTGCTGGCCGCCGCCATCCTGACGATGATCGGGCACGGCGCACCGCCGATCGCCGCTGGCGCGACCCCGGCGACGTTCGCGGAAGTGCGACCGATCATCGATCAGCGCTGCCATGTCTGCCATGCGGCGCGCCCGCAATTTCCGGGCTTCAGCGAGCCGCCGAAGGGCATCAAATTCGATTCGCCGCAGCAGATCAGGACGCTGTCGTCGCAGATCTACGCGCAGGCGGTCAAAACCCATACGATGCCGTTGAACAACGTCACCGAGATCACGGACGAGGAACGTCAGAAGCTCGCGAGCTGGATCGCGGCGGGAGCGAGGCTGAACTGATCATGCGCACATCGCTGGCGACCCTGAATACCATCGACCGCTCGGCATTCGTTGCCCTGTTGGGCGGGATTTTCGAGCATTCGCCCTGGGTGGCGGAGGCGGCATTCGCGCAGCGGCCGTTTGCGTCCCGCGATGCGCTGCATGCGGCGATGGTGGCGGCGGTGGACGCGGCGAGCCACGAACGCAGGCTCGCGCTGCTTCGCGCGCATCCGCAACTCGCCCGCCCTGGCGCGCTGACCAGTGCCTCGGCGGCCGAACAGGGCAGCAAGGGGTTGGACCGGCTCGAAGGGGATGAGGCCGCGGTGTTCGACGCGCTGAACACCGCCTACGCCGCGCGGTTTGGGTTCCCGTTCATCATCGCCGTGCGCGGACAGCGGGACCGGACCGCGATCATGGCGGCGATGAGCGAACGGGTGCGGCGCGGCGTGGATGAGGAGCATGCGGCGGCGCTGGCGGAGGTCGCGAAAATCGCGCGGTTCCGGCTGGAGGATGCGATCGCCGATGAATCGTGAAGGACGACTGACGGTTCACGTCCTGGACACCGCGACCGGACGTCCGGCGGCGGGCCTGTCGCTATCGCTGTTTCGCATCGATCCGGCGGCCCGGTCCCCGATCGGCACGTGGACGACCAATGCCGATGGGCGGTGCGATGCGCCGCTGTTGCACGGTGCGGCGTTGACGGCGGGGGTTTACGAGATCGTCTTCGACATCGCGGGCTGGCGTGTGGGCGAAGCGGGGTTTTACGACTTGATACCGATCCGGTTCCGGATCGCCGATTCCGCTGCCCACACGCATATTCCGCTGCTGTTGTCGCCGTTCGGGTACACGACTTATCGCGGGAGTTAGGCAACGCGCAAAATTAAACGTGTCGGCCGACCACTCCCCAATCGATAGGGGTCGGGAAGGTTTCCCTCCCCGCCCTCCGAACCGTGCTTGCGGTTCTCCCGCACACGGCTCTCCAGTCGCTGTTTTCCCTATCGGGGGTGTCTCGCATCCGCATGGGCTGTCTGTAGGGTGAACAGGTCC
>CAIRCM010000082.1 GCA_903877125.1 uncultured Acetobacteraceae bacterium
AACGAGACCGCCGCGACTTGGAGCGGTAATTTTTGCGCCTTGCCTTAGAACCGTTTCCGGCTGACCGGGAGTGACTGCCGGACCGTCGCAAATTAACGGTCCGGCGGCCGGAGTCGCACGCGAAGGATGACATGTGACCGCGGCGAACACCGGGGCCGCCCGAATATTGGTGCTACCAACCCAACGCGTCCGCCATCTGGCGCCGCTGCCAGCCAGGGGCGCCCAGCACTTCATACATCGACCGCGAAATCCGGGTGTAGAGGGTGAGACCGTAGCGAGGATCGCTGCCGATCGCGGCATGAACCTCATGCGCGGCGTTGGCTGCCTCGATCGCGCTGTCCCCGGCGGTCGCGCAGGCGAGATAGCTGCGGCCCACGCCGTTGCGTCCGGATTCGAGCGCCCAGGCGGCCTCGTAGACCGCCCATTTCGCCGCATCCATGGCGTTCAACAAACGGATGACATGGTCCTGCACCCGTTGGAAACGGCCGATCGGGGTGCCGAACTGCACGCGGGTGTTGCTGTGCGAGACCGACATATCCAGCATTTCGTTCATCGCACCCACTTGATAGGCGGCGGCCATGATGCGCGCGGCCGATAGCGATTCATCGAGTGTGGTATCGCCCGCGTGTAAAAGCGACCCGACCGAAACGCCGGCGAACGAAACTTCGTAAGCGGCCTGGATGAACCCGCCCAACTGGCGCACGGTGGCGGCCGAAGCTGGGACGATCGCCAGCCCATCGGCAACGGTCACCAGGAAGTGCGTCGCGGCTTCGGCGAGGGGCACGAACACCTTCACCGCGGTCAAAGCCCCATCGACCAGGGGAGAACTCGTCGCTGCCACGCCCTTCCAGGTCGTCGCGGGTTGGCGAAGCGCGGGGATCAGGATCATCGTGCCATCCGCGATCGCGGTCAGGGCCGCATCGCGCTGCTCACTCTCCGCGCAGCCCAACAACAACCCCACGGCAATCGCGCTCGACGCCAGCAATGGCGAGGGCACTGCGCCGCGTCCGAGTTCCTCGAAGATCAGCGCGGCGCTCAAGGGGTCCAGTTCCAGCCCACCGCAGGACGCTGGAACCAGCGCGCCGGTCCACCCGGCCTCGGCGAACAAGGTCTGCCAGGCGGGATTCCAGGCCTCGCCCGCGGCGGCTTGGCGCACCAGTTCCGCTCGGGGCACATGCCGTTGTATGAACGTCCGCACGCTGTCGCGGATAAGCACCTGCGAGTCAGATAACGATAAATCCACGTCTCAGGCCTCCACCGCTGCTTTTTTCGCCAGACCTTCCTCGCCCAGCTTGCCCGCCTGCTGCGGTTCCCGCGCCCCCACACCTAGACGGCGTGCGATGACGACGCGCTGGATGTCGGTGGTGCCGCCGGGGTGCTGCTCGACGATGCCGCGCCGCTGCTGCATCTCGGCCAGGCCATTCATTGCGCCGTATAAGGCGTCGTTGGTCAGCGCCTCCGGCCCCAGCAGATCGTGGATCGCTTTGGTCAGCCACAGGTTGGTGGTTTTGCGCAGGTACGAGGTTTGCGAGCCGTGGTACGACCGCTTCTCCCCCGCGTAGACCATCCAGAAGTTGCGGGTCGACAGCAGGCGCACCGCTTCCAGCCGGCTGTAGATCTCGGCCAGCTTTTCCCGAGCCGCGGGGTCCTCGATGATTGGGCGACCGTCGCGGAGCTGGGTGCGGCAATGGGCGAGCAGCGCGATCCAGACCGGGTTGGTACGGATGTTGCCTTGACCGCTGTGCTCGACTTCCAGATGCGTGGAGGCTACCTTCCAGCCGTTGTTTTCGCCGCCGACCAGGCAATCGGCGGGTACGCGGACGTTGTCGAAGAAGATGATGTTCTTGTGGCCGTACTCGTCCGTCTCGCCCTCGCTTTGCGCGCTGAGCATGTAGAGGGGCTGCGTCGTGATGCCCGGCAGGTTCGCGTCGATCATGAACCAGGACACGTTCTGGTGGCGCTTGCCCTTGGGGTCGGTGACCGCGATGGTCCAATAGCGATCGGCGCCATGGTGGGAGCCGATGTAGATTTTTTGGCCGTTGAACACATAGACGTCGCCATCGCGGATGGCAGTCATCTTGATTCCCGCGAGGTCGGATCCGGCGGTCGGTTCGGTCAGCAGCTGCCAGCTGCGGACCTGGCCGGTATAGATCGGCGGGAGGAAGCGCTGCTTCTGCTCGTCGGTGCCCCAGACGCGGATGCTGGCCGCACCCATCTTTCCGCCGCTGTCGTAATATGGGGGCAGGCCGAGGCCGAGCCGCGCGGTTTCCTCCTCCAACACGATGATCTGGTCGAAGCCCAGACCGCCGCCGCCATATTGCTTTTCGCCGTTGGGGTACAGCCAACCCCTGGCACCGAGCCGGCGGCCGAGTTCGCGCTTTTTGAGGTACTGTTCGCGCGATTCCTCGTAGGATCGAGGACGGTTCTTGATGCCGTCCGGCACGTTCTCCGCCAGCCATGCCCGGACTTCCTGACGGAACTCCTCCTGCGCCGGCGTGTATTTGAGTTCGAATTCCACGGCCCGTCTCCCACACAACGCGGGAGATTACCGGTCAGGCCGTGCCCGCTGTCAACGATGTGGTCGCGTAGAATGTGTCGAGTGGAACGGACAGTCCGATGCTCTCCAGCGTCACGGTCGCTCCACCAGTCACCAGGGCGGTGTCCTTCGGCCAATTCCCGTCCGGCAGGCGGCGCAGCAACTCAGCTTCGATCCTCGTACTCCGCACGATCAGGATATCCTGGACCGACGGGATCGTCGTGTAGGACCACACGTTCCGCCAAGTTTCCGTTTCATTGCTTGGGGACAGCACCTCGACCAGGAGGATTGGGTTGGGCATCATATGGGCATCGGATCGCGGCCCGCAGGTCACGCCGATTTCCGGAATCCGGGCATTCAAGGTCGACCGCATATGCGGCACGATTCCGGGGTTCGCGATGGCACGGCAACCGGGGCGTTTTCCAATGAGGTGATTGCCGATTTGGCGGCTGATTTCCCCCTGCAACGCGCCATGGTTCTGGGAGGCCGGGACCATTGCCACCGGCTCCCCGTCCACCAGTTGCCACAGCCGCCCCGACCGGTCCCCAGAGTCCCAAACCAGGAACTCGTCCACCGTCATCCGCGCGGGAACATGTTTGCGAGCCACTGCCATGCCGGAACCCTATCACACGTCCCAGGTGACTCCAACGCCAACCCAAGCTAGGACTGCGCCCCTGCCCACACCGGCAGACCCGCACCGAGACCCACCCTAGGGGAGCAAGAAACTCATGACGATCAAAGTTGGCGACAAAATCCCATCGATGAAGCTGATGAAAGCCACCGCCGAGGGACCGAAGGAAACCTCCACCGACGAAATTTTCGGTGGCAAGAAGGTCGTGCTGTTCGCCGTTCCCGGCGCCTTCACCCCGACCTGCAGCGCGAAGCACCTGCCGGGCTTCGTGCAGCATGCCGAAGACTTCAAGGCCAAGGGCGTCGACACCGTCGCGTGCATCTCGGTCAACGATGCGTTCGTGATGGGCGCCTGGGGCAAAGACCAGGGCACCGAGGGCAAGGTCGAGATGGTTGCCGATGGCGCCGCCGCTTTCGCCAAGGCGATCGGCCTTGAGCTGGACTTGAACGGCCGCGGCATGGGCTGGCGCAGCCAGCGCTACGCGCTCGTCGCGCAGGACGGCGTTGTGACCCATCTCGGCGTCGAAGCGCCCGGCGGGTTCGAAGTCAGCAAGGCCGAGGCCATCCTCGAAGTCGTCTAGAGCACGACAGGGTCAAGTTGACCCAATCGTGGTCTGTAAGTCTTTGTTCGATCGCGTGATTCACGCCGCCGTGTGGTTCCACCTCCGGCGATCACGCTCTAAGCCAGCCTAAGCGGCCGCCGTATCCGCGGCGGCCGCGCCGTCTCAGAACACCAGGGTTGCCCGAACGCCGGCAACGACCGCGTTCTTGAGCGCAGTGCCCGTCGCATTGGGCATCCCCGCACCCGGATTGATCACGTATTGCAGGTCGGGTTGCAGGGTCACGCCGGGTGTTACCGCGTATTGATAGGTCAGTTCGATCACCGCCTCGCTGCCACGGAACGGCGCTGTCGCCTGACCGAACCTGACGAGATCTGCCCCGTACGCCCGCTCCGCCGCGCTCAGATTGGTCAGTGCGAAAGCCAGACCCAGGACGTCCTTCGCCCGTCCGGCGAACGGTCCGGTCCAGGCCAAACCACCCTCGGCGAAGAAGCTGCTCACATTGCGGTCATCCGGCGAGACGATCGCCAAGGCGAAGAGGTTGATCCCCCGATCCTTGTCGTGTTCGGGACGCCAGATGGTCTGATCCATGCTCGCGTAGATCGCCTGGTCGCCACGCAGGCGGCGCGGCATGCCGTTGCTGGCGGGGCTTGCGAGCGGTATCCCCCTGTTGTCGATGGCGGGATTGCCGAACAGTCCGGCATGATACCAGCCGCCGACCTTGTAGACGCCGGGGCGTCCGTCCTCCCCATCCGACCCCACGGAGTACCAGAGCTCGGCGATGCCAAAGGCGCCGTCGCGCAGCCGGAACGCGGTCCCGGTGCGGTCGCGCAACTGCGGATCGCCGGTGCCCGGCCCGGCGGGGTCGCCGTCGAAGACCGCGCCGAGGACGGTGATGCGATCGTTGACGGCGTATTGGACACGCACCATCGGCGCGGCCAAGGGGTAGTTCGGTCCACCCGATGGCAGGCTGAGCGCCATCGAGGCCGGGAAGCCGAAGCTGGAGTTGATGAAGTTCGCCGACGATTTCATCAGCATGAATTCATCGTTGGCGCCTTCCTGCCCGATGCGGACTGTCAGCGCGCCACCCAGCAGGGATTGTTCGATCCACAGCCCGTAAAGCTTGGTCGACCGCGTCGCCTCGGCATTCGTGATCGTCTGTAGATTGCCCGTCAGGTTGGCCGTCGGGCCTCGGCCATGGATCTGTAACAGGCTCGCGTAGACCGACAATCCATCCAGCCCGGCGAAATTGTCCACCTTCACGCTGGCTGTCGTAAGGCCATCGTAGGTCGCGCCACGCCGCAGCCCACCGTTGAGGTTTCCAAAAAGCTCACTCTGTTCCTGGACGCAGAATGTGATTCCATGGTTTGTCGCCAAACGGTCACGTGCACCGCCCCAGGTCCCGGTCAACGTTTC
Source organism: uncultured Acetobacteraceae bacterium (assembly GCA_903877125.1). Lineage (GTDB taxonomy): Bacteria > Pseudomonadota > Alphaproteobacteria > Acetobacterales > Acetobacteraceae > Rhodopila. The sequence goes on from CAIRCM010000082.1 coordinate 5,143, forward strand.
GTCGACCGTTGTGCAGGGGTTCGGCAGCGCCGTGGGCGGCGGCGGATCGGCCAGCGCAGCAGTGGGCAGCAACGACGCCATCACGAGTATGAAAACGGCTTGCATTTTAATCATGGACGGCGACCTTTGCGACATCTTCGACACCGGATAAGCAGCATCGTCGATTGTGACCAGAGACAATCGACGGGCTATATTTTGCACCGCACAAAATAATGCTAGGTGACGCGGCCGACAATCCGTGGAACCTGTTACCATGCAACGCCTCCTCGACGGCTACCGCCGCTTCAAAACCGAAACCTGGCCGGCTGAACGCGCGCGCTACGAGGCGCTGGCCAAATGGGGGCAACGCCCCGACACCCTGATCGTCGCGTGTTCGGATTCTCGCGTCGATCCGCAAACCGTGTTCGGCGCGGTGCCCGGGGAACTGTTTGTTGTTCGTAACGTCGCCGCCCTGGTCCCGGCCTACCAGCCTGACGCCGGCTATCACGGCACCAGTGCCGCACTGGAATTTGGGGTACGGGTTCTGCGTGTGCGACAGATCGTTGTGCTGGGTCACGGCCAGTGCGGCGGCGTGCAGGCGATGCTGGGCGGCGCACCGGCCGATGCGCAGGATTTCGTGCGGCCAAGGGTTTCGATGGCGATGCCAGTGCTGCGCGATATTCCGGCGGAGGGCGCGGATCGGCTGCTGCGCGCGGAGGCCGCTGTGGTGCGGCTGTCGCTTAACAATTTGATGACATTTCCCTGGATCCAGGCGGCGGTCGAAACCGGGTCGCTGGAGGTTCAGGGGTTCCAGTTCGATATTCATACGGGGGAGTTGCTGCGGCTGGAGAAAGACGGGTTCGCGCCCATTTCGTAACTACCGCCGAAAGAAATACACCGTCACGCCGGCACACAGCACCACGATCGCGACCCGCAGGAGAAACGGCGGCAGATGCCGGGCACCGCGGGCCGCGAGGTATCCGCCGGCCACGACGGCGGGGAGCATGATCGCGAGTTCGCGCCACCGTACCGCCCCCGCGACGATGAAACAGACCACGGCCATCGTGTTGGCGGCGCTGGTCAGCACGGTGCGCGAGGGCGCCATGGATTTTAAGTGCACGCGCGGCTGGGCAGGTCATTGAAATCGAATAGAGAACGAAAAAGCCTGTGCAGCCCAGCCGTGCAGCGCCAGCCTGATCGGTGCCAGGGGTTTGCCCTGCATCCGTCGGGGCTGGTACCACGGTGATGCTGATGCCTGGGCGCGTGGTGGAACGGTAGACACCAGGAACTTAAAATTCCTTGTCCGTAAGGACGTGCGGGTTCAAGTCCCGCCGCGCCCACCAGCCCTCAGCCGA
>CAIRCM010000083.1 GCA_903877125.1 uncultured Acetobacteraceae bacterium
ATCTTCAGCGTCGGCGGGCATGGCAGATTCTGTCCGGGCATCGGGTATGGCGTCGAGAACCAAACCTTATGCGATTCCAGACGGTTGTGCCGTGCCTGCCAGCGAATCCCTGCTATGCGGTGAATAAGAGGGGTTAACAATGCCAGTTCCGCCGGCAATGCCGTCATCAACATCGGCACGACCGGTGGGCTTTTGAGATTTAACGGCACCAGCTCGGCCGGCAATGCCGTTATCACCGCCCTCGGCGGTACCGTCGATTTTTTCTCCGGTACACCGGCCAACGCGGTCATCACGATCGGTAACGGTGCCGTGGCGTTCTTCTCCGATCCCGGCATCGTGAGTCAGGCGCGGCTGATCGCGAACGCGGGCGGCGTGGTGGATTTCTCCGATCTTGCCGTACCCCAATCGGGACCGCCGATCCTCACGGTCGGATCGCTCGAGGGCGCCGGGAAGTTCTACCTCGGTAACGCGACCCTGACGGTCGGCAGCAACAATCTCAGCACCACGGTGTCGGGCATCATCGACGATTGCGGCAGCGACGCCTGCGACTTCGGTGGCAAGGGTGGCGCGCTGGTGAAGATCGGCACCCGGACGCTGACCTTGAACGGGGTCAACACTTACACCGGCGGCACGACGATCAACGGCGGCACGATCATGATCGGCGACGTCAACAATCCCGGAGCGTCAGTGATCGGGAACGTGATCGTCAATGCCGCCGGCACGCTGATGGGCCACGGCACCGTCGGCGGCAACGTCACCAACGGCGGCATCGTCCAGCCCGGCGGAACGATTGGCATTCTGACGGTCAACGGCAACTACACCCAGTCCTCCGCCGGCAACCTCACGATCGAGATCACGCCGAACGTCGGCGCCGGCCCCGGGGTCGGCTACAGCCAACTGCGGATTTTGGGCAGCGCCAGCCTCGCCGGCAGCCTGACGATCCTGAACAATGCGGGCACCTACACCGTGGGCAGCAAATATACGCTGCTGACCGCCGGGGGTGGCGTGACCGGCACCTTCGCGACGAAATCGTACACGCCGGGCTTCGACGCCTATATCATTCCGGTCGTCACCTACGATGCCAATAACGCCTATCTTCTGCTGACCGCCGCGCCAGCCGTTGTCACGCCCACTCCCACACTGGCCCCCGCGCCGCCCGCGCCGTTGTTCGGCGACGGGCAGCAGGTCGCGGATATGCTCACCGCCATCGCCGTCGGCGTCGATGCGATGGACGATGCCATCCTCGGCGATGTCTGCGACACAAGGCTGCACGTGACCGCCGAACCCGGACGCGGCTGCGAACGCCGTCCGCTCGGTGCCGGCGCCACATCGGAAGTCTGGGTCCACACGTTCGGAGGTCTCGGTGGATTGACCGGCACCGGATCGACCATGTCGTTCGGCAATTCCTTCGCTGGAACGTTGCTCGGCTATGGCGTGCGCGGCAACCATCTGACCGTCGGCGGCGGCATCGGCTACCTGACGCCCATGCTCAACCTGACAGACGGCAGCCATGCCGCGCTGAACGCCGGGCTTGGATTTGTCTACGCCCGGTATCTCGACGGTCCGGTCTGGCTGGGGGCGATGGCTTCCTACGGTGGCGGGCGGACCAACGGCACCCGTGTCATCCCCGGCACTGGCCTGTCGGCGCAGGGCGGGCGCGGCAGCGATTTCGGCAGCGCCGCCATACGCGGGACCTACACAATGCAGGCCGGCGCCTACACCATCCAGCCGCGCGCGAGCTTCAGCTACATCCATGCCGGCCAGGACGGCTTCACCGATCAAGGCGCCGGGCTGCTCAATCTCCAATACGGCGCCACCAGCGTCGACCTCACGCAAAGCCGCGTCGCTGTGCGGGTCCTGCGGGAAACCCGGGTCGGCACCTGGGGCGTGACGCCCTGGGTCGAAGCGGGCGGGCGGGCGATGTTTTCCGGTCTGCAACGGACGGTGGTGGTAACCGCCGGAAGTCTGGGAACCAAGGTCGGCGGGGTATCCGTCGCACCATTGGCGGCAACCGCCGGCGCCGGTCTGGAAATGACGTTGCCCAACCAGGTGCACGGCTTTGTCCGCTACGATGGGCAGTTTTCCGCCAACCAGAACGAAAACGTCCTCAGCGCGGGGGCCCGTTTCGAGTTCTGAGCCTCGACACGGGCGTTCACACCGCACCTACCCCAGGAACGCCCGTAACTGCTGCACAACGAACCCCGGCCTCTCCCGCACGGACGCGTGACCGGCCCCTGGCACCTCGACCGAGCGGCTGCCGGGGATCGTCTCGTGCATCCACTTCGCTGCGTCCTTGAACGGCTGTCCCTCGTTGGACCCGCACAGGATCAGGGTCGGCGCGGTAATCCGCTTCGCCTGCTCCCGCGCATCGACCGTCGCCAGTGCCTCGCAGGCCAAACCGTAGGCTTCCCCTGAACACGCCTCGAACGTCTGCCGCACATGCCGCACGTCCGCCGTGTCCGCATCCAGCGATTCCTGCGTGAAGAAAATCTTCATCAGCATCGGGATCAGGCTCGCGACGCCATTTTCGCGGGCCGCCTTGGCGCGGATGGGCCAGTTGGCCCGTGCCTCGTCGATATACCGGGGTGTGCAGTCGGCCAGCACCAGCCGGTCCACCGCCCCCGGATAGGTCCCCGCGAAGTGCTGCGCGATGCTGCCCCCCAGGGAGATGCCCATCAGGTGGAACTTCGTCAGCCCCGCTTGCAAGGTCGCCGCCCGCAGGTGCTCGGTCAGGTCCGGCACCCCGTATTGGTGCCCCGGTAGCGGCGCCTCGCCATGCCCTGGCAGATCGTAGGCGATCAGCTCGTACGTATCGGTCAACGGTTCCAGCACATCCCAAAACCGCCAGGACTGCCCGAGACAATGGATCAGCACCAGCGGCGCACCTTTGCCGCGCCGGTGCAATTGCAACGTCCGAGGGTCGAGCGGTCGCGGGTTCCAGTTGTCCATCTCGGAGGTTCCTTGGTTCGGTTGATCGGGCGGTTATAGCGGGCCGCATCGCAACCCGCCGTCAAGTCGCCGCTGCGGCGTTGACCCGCCTGGGTCTGTCTCCTCAACGGGCGGCGAGCAAGGATGACAATGCGATTGGGCACCGCCCGCGGACATGTACCTCGGCTCGGTTGAGGCAGCGGGAGCGAGCGGGCATGCTTATGAAATTCATCGAACGTCTGAAACTCGTCCGATCGGAGATCCGGGAAACATTGCGGGGCGTGGTGCAGGCGCGCGACGTCATGGAGGAGTTCAAACAGGAATTCCGCCAGACCACGGACGAGATTCGCCAAAGCCTGGCGGAGCTCCAACGGACGCAGCAGCCGGTACAACAGGCAACGTGGACGCCGCCCGGCCATTTCTATTCACCGATTGTCGACCCGTCGGAAATCACCCGCCGGCATGCCCAAGTTTTCAACTACGGCCGCCGCCCGAGCAATATCGATATGCGCGATGAGGCACAGCTCGCGCTGCTGCGGAAAATGAAGGAGCATTTTGCCAAACTGCCCTTCCAGGCAACCGAGTCCGAGGGGCTGCGCTACTACTACGACAACCCGTTCTTCACGTACGGCGGCGGCATCGTGCTCGCCTGCATGCTGATGGAATTCAAACCCCGCAGGATCATCGAAGTCGGATCCGGTTTCTCGTCCTGCGTCACGATGGATGTGAACGACCTGTTTCTGGGCGGCACGACCGAGATTACCTTCGTGGAGCCATTCCCGACGATCCTGAACACCCTCATCCGCCCCGAGGATCGGGAACGCTACCGGATGGTCGCGTCACCGGTCCAGGATATCGATCTCGGCATGATCGATACGCTGCAAGCCGGCGATGTGCTGTTTATCGATTCAACGCACGTGACCAAAACCGGCAGCGACGTCAATTTCGAATTTTTTACCATTCTGCCCCGGCTCGCGTCCGGCGTGCTCATTCACTTCCACGACATGTTCTACCCGTTCGAATATCCGGAAGTCTGGGTCGTTAATGACAACAGGTCGTGGAACGAGCTGTATCTGATGAATGCCTTCCTCGCGAACAACAACGAATATGAAATCGTCTTCTTTAACGATTTCATGTATCGCGAGCACCGCGCCGCGACGACCGCTGCTTTGCCGCTGTTCCCCAAGAACGCCGGCGGAAGTCTCTGGCTCCGCAAACGATAAGGCCGGTATCGGCCTTCCCTGGCCTACTCGCCCCGTGCCACCGGTGGCCGCCGCAGCGCCCAAAACGCCACGCTCCCACAGACATAAAAGATAATCGACAGCCAAAACGCCGCCCGATACGTCCCGGTCATGTCGTAGACGAATCCCGCCAGCCATGCTCCCGCCCCGGCGCCAACCCCGGTCCCGATCGAGATCACCCCCAATATCATTCCCAGATTCGGCCCCGGAAACAGATCGGCCGTCTTCGCCGTGATCGCCGGCCCCCGCGCGCCCCAGGTCAGCCCAAAAAAACAGGAATGCAGCCACAGCAGCAGGTGCTGATCAGGCCCCGTAATGAGCAGCGCGCATACCACTCCGATGATCGACGTCCCATAGGTCAGCACCGCCGACAACTCGCGGCCGATGTAATCCGAGATGGTGCCGGTCACGATCACTCCCGGCAGCGACAAAAACGCCCCCATGCCCAGTACCCCAGCGGCATAGAGCTTGTCGAACCCGACATCGATGGCAAATGCCAACTGATGCAGCGCCACCAAAAAGCTCCCCAGCCCGGTGAACACATAGACCAGCATCAACAGCCAGAAATGCGGCGTCCGCATCGCCTGTTTCAGCGTCCACCCCTCCCCGCTCACCGCCGCCGCCCGACGCGCCGCTCGGCCGCCCGGTGCCGGATCGGTCCCACGGAACAACAGCCCCAGGGGAACGATCAACGCCCCCATGAACAGGCCCTGCCAGAGATACGCCCCGCGCCATCCAAGCCCCGTGACCATCATTGTCGATACCGGCGCCGAAAACGCCCGAGCAAACCCGTTCGCCGATTGCACGACCGACACCGCCATGCCCCGGTTGCGCACGAAGTGCTTCGACAGCAACGGCACGAACACCACCAGGCCCAGGCAGTTCGCCCCGAGCGTCATCACCACGCCGTAGAGAATCCACATGTGCCACAGCGCGTAAGCATGCCCGCTGGCCAGGAGCCCCAACGTCAACAGGCACCCGCCACCGATGATCAGCCGCCGCGGCCCCAGCCGATCCACCAGCATCCCCACCAAGGGCGAGGACAATCCGCTGACGATCTGGGAAATCGCATAGGCGAGCGACGCATCCGCCCGCGTCCAGCCGAACGCCTCGATAAAGGCGACCAGAAACACGGTGTAGGAGTGCATGAACCCCGCACCAACCGAAAACGTCAGAAACGCCGCGCCGAGCAGAAGCCAGATGCGGAGGGGGGAAAGCGAGGGAGCGGTCGGTGCGGACATGGTCAAACGCTTGTGCACCGCCGAGACACGTCTGGCCAGACCGTCAGTCCACGACCACCGCTGCCGAAGCCGGGAAATCCAGCCCCACACCCGTGCCCGACGCGATCATCCGCTCCGCCGCACCCACCACCCGCACGGTCAGCCCGCCCACGGCGACATCGTAACGCACAGTGCCACCCAGAAAGCTGGTAGCCGCGATGGTGCCGTGCAACGCAGCGCGCGCCGGATCCGTCAACCCAATACTCTCCGGCCGTATCGCCACCACGCTCGGCTTGCCCGAGGTCGCAGCACGGGGGAAATGGCAAGCAATGCGTGCGCCATCGGCCAGCCGAACGTGCCCCTCCGCCCCCGCCGCAACGTCCCCGTCGCACACCCCATGCAACAAATTGGCAGCCCCGATGAAGCGCGCCACGAATTCGTTTGCCGGACGGAAATAGATCTCGCGGGGATCGCCCATTTGCACGACCCGGCCTTTTTCCATCACGGCGATCTGGTCGGACATCGCCAGCGCCTCGCTCTGATCGTGCGTCACATAGATTGTCATCACCCCGATCTGCTGCTGCAACCGCCGGAGTTCGATCCGCATCTCCTCCCGCAGCGCCGCGTCGAGATTGGACAGTGGCTCATCCAGCAGTAATAGCTTGGGCCGGTGCACGATCGCCCGAGCAAGCGCGACCCGCTGCTGTTGCCCGCCGGACAGCCGTGTCGCCGGCCGGTCGCCATACCCCGAAAGCCCCACCGTCGACAGCGCCTGATCCACAAGCCTGCCGATTTCCTCGCGCCCCGGCCGCTGTCCTTTTCCAACGCGCAACGGAAAGGCAATGTTCTCGAACACCGTCATATGCGGCCAGATGGCATAGGACTGAAACACCATGCCGATGCCACGCTCGTTCAACGGCACGGCGGTTTTGCTCTCCGAGTCGAACAGCACCCGATCGCCGACCAGGACCGTTCCGCCATCCGGTCGCTCCAATCCCGCCACGCAGCGCAACGTCGTGGTCTTCCCGCACCCGGACGGACCCAGCAGCGTAAAGAACGTCCCCTGCGGCAGATCGAACGAAACCGACCGCACCCCGCCCGCCTGGGCGTCAAAGCGATTGGCATAGATTTTCGTGAGCGCGCGTACGGTCAGCATCGATTAATTTCCAAACACATCGGTGCCGCCGCGACGGCCTTGCACGAAGAACAGACACGCGATGACCGTCATCAAGACGGTCCAGATCAGTCCGAACGCCGCAAGCTCGCCCCCCTGCCCGTTCACCCACAGATCGAAGATCGACACCGCGATGACCTGGGAGCCGGGGCTGGCGAGCAACACCGCGATCGCCAACTCCTTGTTCGCGACGAGAAAGATAAACAACCAGCCGGCAACGATGGCCGGCGAGAGCAGCGGTGCCACGATCCGCCGCAGTGTCATCAGCGCCCCCGCTCCGGCGACACCGGCGGCTTCCTCCAACTCGTGATGCAGTTGCAGCACGCCGGAATAAACGTAGCGCATGCCGTAGGGCATGAAGCGGATGACATAGGCGATGGCAATGATCCACAACGTGCCATAAATCGGCAATGGCACCCGCAAATACACCTCCATCACCGCCACCCCCAGGCAAATGCCGGGAAACACCAGCGAAAGCGTCGCGAGTTGATCGAGCGCCCAGCCCCCAGGGCCGCGCCGCGCCGCGATCCAACCGGCCAGCGCCGTGATCGCCATAATGATGGTCGCCGCTGCCCCCGCCACCAACAGACTGTTCGTCGCGAGTTCGACATAGCCGGGTTCGGTGAACACCGTCCGAAAGTTCTTAAACGACAGCAACGGCAACGCCGCGAGGGAAAAGCCGCGCAGGAACGGCAGCAGCGCCATCCACAGCAGCGTGATCATCGGCAGCACCAGCACGATGCAGAAATTCGCGACGATAATGGCGCCCGCGATCCAGCGTCCCTTGCCCAGATCGAACGGCCGCGGCCGGTAGCCCTTTCCTGTCACGGAATGGTATTTTTCCGCGTTTTTCTACAACCGGCTGTAGAAATACAGCAGCACCGCCACGATCGCGACCATCACCACTGAAAACGCCGCGGCGTAACCCAGATCCGGTGGCACCACGATCGTCGCCTCGTAAACATCCGTGGTCAGCACGTAGATCCGGCCGGGCATGCCGACCAGCGCTGGAACCTCGAACCCGCCGATCGCCCGGATGAACACGAACAGCGCCAGCGCCAGGAGCGCCGGCATCGCCAATGGCAACGACACCCGTCGCCACGTCTGCGCAACCGTCGCCCCGCTCATCCGCGCCGCCTCTTCCATATCCGCGTTAGCCGCTCGGAATGTCGCCCCGAGCAACAAAAAAACCAGTGGAGACCAGAGGAATCCTTCGATGAGGATCATACCGGTCATGGAATTGACATTGAACAGATTATCCGTCGAACCGCTCACCAGTCGATACAGATCGTTCAGCGGTCCGACTTTGCCCAATAAGAACAACCAGGCGATGACATGCAGGATATACGGCGTGCCGAGGGAAATGATCGTCGCGAGATAGGCCAATATCTTGAACGGCGCGTTGGTCCGTTCCACCAGCCACGCCAGCACGCCGCCGGCGATCAGCGACAATACTGTACTCCCCGCGGCGAACACCAGACTGTTCCAGATGCTGCGCAGCGCGTCCTTGTCGGTGAACATCTTGGCGAAATGACCCAGTGTGAACCCGGTCACGTCTCCCACCGCATCGGTGGTCGTGATGCTGTCCTGCAGGAGGATATACAACGGCGGCAGCATCAGTACGGCCAGCACGATGCCAACGGTGATCGAGATGATCCGCCTGCTGTCGTGGCGGAACCAGTGCAGCATCCCGGCCATCAGCGGAACAGTTCGTGGTAGATCGCAACCCATTTTGGCAGCTCGTCGCGTGCCTGGTCGGGGCTGACGGTATTAACCTTGAAGCCGCCAATTTCCGGCTTGTTTTGCGGCACCTTGGCCGGCACGCGCGGACTGGCCGGCAGATAGTCGTTATCCGCCAGTACTTTCTGCCCTTCGTCGGACAGCATGAACTCCTCGAAAAGCCGAGCGGCGTTGGGATGCGGGGAATTGTTGACAATGCTGATCAGACTCATCGATTGCAGCAACGGTTCCATCCGCAACCATTGGACCGGCGCACCCTTGGCGATGCTGATCGTCGCGTGATAATTCAGCGTCATCACCGCGAGCGGGTATTCGCCCGATATCACCTTGTCCAGTACAACCCGTTGCGCGGCCGGGATCGTCACCGGCTCCTGCTTCGCGAATGCGCGCAGGTATGCCATTCCCTTGTCCTGTCCCATGGTCGTCAGGATGTTGTAGATGAAACCGGGCGGTCCGCCCGGCGTCAGGTCATAGGTCCAGGCAATCTGGCCCTTCCACCGGGGATTGAGCAAATCCGCGTAGCTATGTGGCACATCCTCGGGTTTCACCGTGTTCGTGTTCACCGCCGCGGTCCAATAGAACATATTCAGCGCCGTCCAGCGACCTTGCTTGTCGCGCAGCTCCTGCGGCCAGTCCTCCGCCGCGCGTGGCCTGTAATCGGCCACAAGTCCGGCATCTTCCAGCAAAAACACCGTGTTCGACCCATCGAACAAATCCGACTGGGTGCGGCGCGCCCGCGCTTCGTTGCGTATCTTTAAGGCGACATCGGAGGATGCAGCGCGGGAATATTGCACCTTGATGCCGGGGTATTTCTTTTCGAACGCCTCGGCCATCGGGCGTACGATCTGGTTGACGATCAGGGTCGAATACCAAACCACGGTCCCTTCCTTGACCGCCGCGGCCACCAGCGCCGGATCTGGTTCAGCGGCCTCCGCCCGCAGCGAAGCCAACAACAGAACCGCAAGGAAAAACCTCATCGGAACACCTCGTGATAGATCGAGGTCCATTTCGTCAGCCCCTCCCGCGTCATCTCCGGGGAGATGTAATTCACCGTGAAATGTCCGGCATCCGGCTTCAGTCCGGGAATACGCGCCGGCACCGTCGGGTCGGCTGGCAGATAGTCGTGCGCCGCCATGACCTTTTGTCCCTCGTCGGACAAAATATACTCCAGCAACAGACGTGCGGCATGCGGATGCGGCGCATCCTTCAAAATCCCAATCATGCTGAACACCGCGACAAGCGGCTCCAGCCGAGCCTCCCGCACCGGCGCGCCTTGGCCGGCACTGATCGCGATGTGATGGTTGTACATCATCAGGCCGATCTGGTATTCGCCGCTGATGACCTGATCCAGCACCGCCCGCGGCGACGCCGCCACGGAAACCGGCCCCTGCGCCGCCAATGCCTTCAGATAGGCTCTGCCCTTTTCGTCTCCCATCGTCGACAGCACGTTGTAAATGAACCCCGGGGCACCCTGCACCGCGAGTTCCGACGTCCACGCCATGTGTCCCTTCCATTTCGGATCGAGCAACGCCTGAAAGTTCGTCGGCGGGTCTTTCACCTGGTCGGTGTTATAGGCAACGGTCAGAAAATAAAGGTTGCTTGCCGTCCAGTAGCCGTCCTTGTCTTTCAGAACGTCGGGATAACGGGTCAGCGCGGCGGCCCGGTAAGATGCCAGCAAACCGGCATCGGTCAGCGCATGAATGCCGCTGGTAACGTCAACCACGTCCGCCTGGACCCTGCGTGCCCGCGCCTCGTTCAGCAATTTCACCGTCGTATCGGTGTTGCTTGCTCGGGAATACGTCACCTTGATACCGGGAAACCGGGCCTCGAACGCCTCGGCCATGGGGCGGGAAATCTGGTTGACGATCAGACCGGTATACCAGACCGCGCTCCCCTCCTTGCGCGCCGCCTCGACCAGCGCCCGGTCGAAATCAGCCGCCTGCGCTGCACCCGTCAGCAGCAGCCAAACCCCGATCCATCGCAGTTTCATCGTCTTCCCCCGGTGTTCTTGTGCGCTATTGTGGGGCCGGGGCGCCAATGCCTCAAGCCCCGGCAGAGGCGGATAAACAATGCGATGGGGACGGCCCGTGCGTTCGGAATGGCGGCTCGATCCGACATTCCTCACCGTCAACCACGGCAGCTTCGGCGCCACCCCGGTCTGTGTGCGCGCCGAGCAGGACGATTGGCGCGCGCGCATGGAAGCGCAACCCACCCGCTTCATGGCCACGCTGCCCGGCCTGATCCGCGCCGCCGCCGAACCGCTCGCGGCGTTCCTGGGCGCCGATGCCAACGACATCGTCTTCACCGACAACGCCACAACCGGCTGCAATGCGGTCCTGCGTTCCCTCGCTTTGCAGCCAGACGACGAAATCCTCCTCCTCAGCCACGTCTACGGCGCTGTCCACAAAACCGCTCGGTTTGTCGCCGAACGGGCTGGGGCGACGTTGTGCAGCGCTGCGGTGCCCTTCCCCGACTGCAACGACGATCGTCTGGTCGAGGCGGTGGCGCAGGGCCTGACCCGCCGCACCCGCCTGGCGGTGATCGACCACATCGCCTCCCAAAGCGCTGTGGTTTTCCCGGCCGCGCGCATCGCCGCCGTATGCCGGGCGGCCGGCGTCCCGGTACTGATCGACGGTGCCCATGCCCCCGGCCAGATCGACCTTGACCTCACCGCCATCGGCGCCGACTTCTACACCGGGAATTGCCATAAATGGCTGTGCGCGCCGAAAGGCAGCGCCTTCCTTTGGGTTGCTCCCGCCCGGCAGGCCATGCTGCATCCCACGGTTATCTCGCACGGTTTGGGCGCGGGCTTCCACGCGCAGTTCGACTGGACCGGCACCCGCGATCCTTCGGCGGCGCTGTCGGTCCCCGCGGCCCTGGACTTTCATGCGCGCCTCGGCGGTGCCGCGCTGCGGGCGCGCAACATCGCGCTGGCGGCCGAGGGGGCTTCCTTAATCGCGCGGCGGTTGAACACCGAAGCGATCCCGACCGGCGGGTCGATGGGCCTGATCCGCCTACCCTGGCAGGACGATCCCCTGGCCCTGCGCGCCCGCCTGCTCGCGGCCGGCACCGACGCCCCGGTTCATGCCATCGGCGGCGTCAACTGGCTGCGCATCTCCGCTTTCGCGTACAATGACATCGAAGACTTCGAACAACTGGGCGAGATCGTTTCGACTATCATGCGACGAGACGATCCGCGCGGCAGTCCCGCGCCTCAGCTCCCTGGCAACCCATACGCTTCCGGAAAGAAGTAATCCTTCCACGAAGCAGGTTTGACCTTGATCGTGCCGACCTCGAACATGAAATCGGCCCCCTGCATCGTCCGCTCCGGCACGGCCGTCCACCGAACGCCTTTGTCAGTCCCGGCCGCGGCGACGAAATCAACCGACAGCTTCGAATCGCTGTCTTCGATCCAGTATTTCGCTGCCGCCTTGATGTCCTGGTTGACCCGGTCGGTCGCTTCCAGCAGCGCCTCGTACACCGCCTGCGCCAACTTCGGATCCCGGTCGTGGAACTTCACCGACGTGTAAGCCACCGTATACGTATTCGGCCCGCCCATCAGATCGAACGAGTTGGCCACGATATGGATATTGGGATGCTCCAACTGCTGTTGCAGGAACGGCGGCAAGGCCAGCGTGCAGTTCACCTCCCCCACCCCGCTCAGCAGCGCCACCGTTGCATCCGCCGGCGACATCGTCACCGTCGCCGTATCGAACCGTGCGTATTCCTTGATCCCGAATTGCTTCGCCGCCGCCATCTGTACCGCCACCGCCGGCGACGACACCCGCACCGACGGAACCGGGATTTTCTTGCAGCGCCCGAGGTCGGCGATCGTCCTGATCTCGGGATCGTTGCTCGTGATCATGAACGGCAGCGTCACCAGCGCGGTGATCGCCCGCACTTCCTGCTTCGTGCCACGTGTCTTCGCCCACAGCGTGAACATCCCGTGCGGGCTGCCGCCCACGATATCGACCGAATCCGACAGCAGCGCATCGTTCATCGCCGCTGGCCCGTTGAACCGGAACGACGATACCTTCACTTCCGGGATCCCCAGCGCCGCGGCGTGTTTTTGGATCAGGTGCTCGTGCTCAAGGACGTTGAACTGTAGGTAACCCATGGAGAACTGTCGGGCGATGCGCACTTCCGGCACCTCGGCACGAGCCTGAGAACCGGCAAAAGCCAGGGCAGCGAGCAGCAACAGACGCTTCATGTGTGGCGGTCTCCGTCAAAATCCCAGACGGTCTATCAGCACCGCCGCCGCAATGCGACCCCGACAACCGCTTTAGCCGGCCGCTATGCCACCATAAACCGCCCGAGCCGTCGCAAGATCGATCGCCCCCTCCGCGATATCCCGCCGTACCGCATCCGGATCCCGTTCGGACGGTGGCCCATACCCGCCCGAACCGCCGGTGATGACCTCGATCGTCTCCCCCCGGCGCAACGCCCCGTGCCCGTGATCGAACGGCTTGGCGCCACCATAAACATTGATCTCGGCCTGCCCGCCGGGCAACCCGCCAAACAAGCCCCATGGCGGACACAGCAGCCGGGCACCATCGACCCGCACGCGGCAATCGTGTTCGGCGCGATAAACCCGCCGAATGGCCATCCCCCCGCGCTGCCGCCCCGGGCCGCCGGAGCCATCCACCAGTTCGTAACGCACCAGCGTCAACGGGTATTCCAGTTCCAAGGCCTCGACCGGGAGGTTCGAGGTATTGGTCATATGCACATGCACCCCGTCCAACCCATCCTTCGTCGCCCGAGCCCCCGACCCACCGCCGATCGTTTCCAGATAAACCCAAAGCCGGTTGTCGTCCGGCTGATGACCAGCGAACGTGATGGAAAAACAAGCCCCGTTGCACGCCGCGATCACCCGATCCGGAACCGCCGAAGCCAACGCGCCCAAAATCAGATCGACCACCCGCTGGCACAGCGACAACCGCCCGTTCACCGCCGCCGGATGCACGCAATTGACGATCGATCCTTCCGGCGCCAAGACCGATAGCGGCCGAGCGAGCCCGGCGTTCGGAAGAATGGTCGGATCGACCACCATTTTCACGGCATAGTAGACAGTCGAAAGCAGCGCCGTCATCGTCATGTTCAACCCGGCCCGCACCTGCGGCGGGGCATCGAAATGCAGGTGCATCGAGTCCCCGCGCACCGAAATCTCGCACGACAGAGGCATTTCTCCGTCGATTTCGGGGCAATCGTAGGTATCGGCGAAGCGGTAAACCCCATCGGGGATCGCCGAAATCCCCGCCCGCATCTTCCGTTCCGCGTAATCCAGCAAAGCCGAACCAGCCGCCAACACCGTCGCCCGTCCATACTTGGCACACAGCGCCTGAAACCGTTGCACACCCAACCGGTTCGCCGCCATCTGCGCGCGAAAATCGGACAGCCGCTCCTTCGGTACCTGGCAATTCAGCAGGATCAGTTCCTGCACATCCACTTGCAATTTTCCGGCCTTGTAAAGCCGGATAGGCGGGATCCGCAGTCCTTCCTGATAGATATGCACATGCCCCCGGTCGGCGAAATCCGCGTGGTGCGCGAGATTCACCGCCCAGGCCGTCATGATCCCATCGACGAAAACCGGCTCCGCCAGCACGATATCCGGCAGATGCGTCCCGCCGCCTTCGTAGGCATCGTTGCCGCAGAACACGTCGCCGGGCCGCAAATCGGTCTGATTGTGCCGCTTCCGAATATGCTCGATCAGCCCCAAAAAGCTGCCCAAATGCATCGGAATATGCTCGGCTTGGCACAAGGTCCGACCTTCGAGGTCGAACAACGCCGTCGAACAATCCCGCCGCTCCTTGATGTTGGTGGAATGGGATGCCTTGATCAGCGCCTCCCCCATTTCCTCGACAATGGATGAAAGGGCGGAACCGATGACTTCGGTGGTGATGGGATCGATGGTGGTCATACAAATACCCCGCACTGAAAAAAATCGTGGCTTCACCGGCGAAAAACTGGATTGGCCGACCGCATTTCCGCCACCGAGGCCGCCAAAGCGCATCCGGGACGTCATCCCACCTCCAACACGATATTCGAAAACGGCTCAACCCGCGCCATCCACCCCGCCGGCACGACCGTTGTCGCGTCCATCTGCTCGATGACCGCCGGCCCCGAAAACCTGTTCCCCGCCCGCAGCAAATCCCGCCGGTAGACCGGACACTCAACGAAATCGTCGGCCTCGGCCATCCAAACCGTTCGCGAACCGGCCAGCGCGCCCGAGGCATCCGCCCCTGAATCCGCCTGCGCCTCAAACCGAGCCTTCGGTACCACCCCCGAGGCCTCCACCCGGAAGGTTACCAGTTGAACAGGGTCTTCCTCGGCCACGAACCCATAAATCCGCTGATGCGCTTCCGCGAACCCACGAGCCAGCGCGGACAAAATATCGCCTTCCTCCGGCACTGCCACCGGCAGCTCGTAGTTCTGCCCGGCATACCGCATGTCCACGGTCCGTTTGATCCGCCGATCGCCGGCCGCGATTCCCTCGGCCGCGAACCATGCCGACGCCATCGCGTCCAGTTCGCGAAAGGCTGCCCCCACCCCCGCCATCGCCGCATCGCCCAGCAGCGACAACCGGGTCACCGCGAAATCCGCCCGCAGATCGGTCAGCAGCAGCCCCATCGCGCACAGAATCCCCGGATTCCGAGGCACCACGATCCGCCGCATATCCAACGCCTGGGCCAGCCGGACCGCATGCAGCGGCCCAGCCCCGCCAAACGCCACGAGGGAATAATCCCGTGGATCGTACCCGCGCTGCACCGAAATCACCCGGATCGCGCGCGCCATATTGGCCGTCACGACGGCAATGATCCCATCCGCTGTCGCCATCCGCGACATACCCAGTTTCGATGCCAGACGATCGATCGCCGCCGCCGCCAGGTCGTGCCGGATCGCCATTCGTCCCCCCAGCAGATGCGAGGGATTGAGCGTTCCCAGCACGACATTGGCATCCGTCACCGTTGCCTCGTCATTGCCGCGCCCGTAACAGACCGGTCCCGGATCGGCTCCGGCACTCCGCGGCCCGACCTTCAACAAACCCCCGCTGTCGATAAACGCGATCGACCCGCCACCCGCTCCCACCGTATGAATATCCAGCATCGGCGCCTTGATCGGGTAGCCATGCACCATCGCTTCGCCCGTCAGCCGGCAAGCGCCCCCGGCCAGCAATGCGACATCGGTTGACGTCCCCCCCATATCGAAGGTGATCAGGTCCGGAATCCCAATGGCCTGCCCGATCGCCTGCGCCCCCACCACCCCGGTGGAGGGTCCCGACAGCACCGTCCGCACCGGCAGCAACGCGGCCTGATCGAACCCGATCACCCCGCCATTGGACTGCGTCAGATGCGGCGCTGCTGCGATGCCCGAATCCTGCAGCCGTTTCTCCAACCGCCCGATATAGCGGCGCATGACCGGTCCCAGATAGGCATTGACCACCGTCGTGGAAAGCCGCTCGAATTCGCGGAATTCCGGTGACACGATATGTGATATACTCGCGAAAGCTTCGGGAAACTCCTCCGCCAATATCCGGGCGGCGGTGTTTTCATGCGTTGTCGAGACGAAACCGTACAGAAAACAAACCGCCACCGCTTCGACCCCGGCGGTCCGCAACACCCGCACCGCGGCCCGAAACGCGCCCTCGTCCAACGGAGTCTCGACCGACCCGTCGTGCCGCATCCGCTCCGGCACTTCCAGCCGCAGATCCCGCGAAACCAGCGTCGGCGGCTTGTCCGCCTGCATGTCGTAAAGATCAGGCCGCTTCTGCCGCCCGATTTCCAGCAGATCGCGAAACCCTTCCGTCGTGATCAGCCCCGTCCGAACGCCCTTGTGCTGGATCAGCGCATTGGTCGCCACCGTCGTCCCATGTCCGAAATACGCGACATCCGCGGCCCCGGCGCCAACCTCCCGCAACCCCTCCGCAACCCCGCGCGCGATCCCCTCCGACGGGTCGGCCGGCGTCGACGAAACCTTCCACACCGCGACCCGGCCGGAGGCATCGTCGAACAGGCACACATCGCTGAAAGTCCCGCCGGAATCGACGCCAATACGCCACATGATCTCTCGTTCCCCTGCCTGTCGGATCAGCGTAGACAGCCCGCTGGCCCACCGGCAAGTAACCCGCTACGCTCCCCCGCATGCCATCCGACGGCCCCGGCCCAATGTCCATCGAACGACCGCGCGCACCGGTGAAAATCACCGACGTCGCCACCCTCGCCGGCGTCGCGCCGATGACCGTCTCGCGCGTGATCAACACCCCCGACCGCGTCTCCCCCCCGACCGCCGCCAAGGTCAAAGCCGCCATCGACGCCCTCGGCTACGTTCCCAATCTGATCGCCGGTGGCCTCTCGTCCCGCCGCAGCCGCATGGTCGCCGCCGTCGTGCCCACCATCGCCCATCCCATGTTCGCCGACGTCGTGCAGACCTTCACCGACGCCATGCGCGTCGCGGGCTATCAGGTCATGCTCTCCCTGTCCGGTTACGGCGAAAACGACAAGGAAGCCCTTCTCCGCACCCTGCTCGGTCGCCGCCCCGACGCCTTGCTCATCGCCGGCGCCGCGCATACCCCCGGCGCCATTCAGATGATCGCCGAGGCACATATTCCCGTCGTCGAAATCTGGGATGTTTCCAACCACCCGATCGACATGCTCGTCGGCTTCGCACATGAGGACGTCGGGCAAACCGTCGCCCGTTTTTTCCTCGACAAGGGCCACACCCGCTTCGCGACCATCTCCGCCGACGATCCCCGCGCGTTGCAGCGCACCCAGACCTTCGCCGACGCCGCCCGATCCGCCGGCGGCGAGGTGATCGGTCAGGCCGTCGTCAAAGCCCCCAGCACGATCCGTGCCGGCCGGCACGCCCTCGCCTGCATGATGCCGGACCTTACCGCCCGCACCGCGCTCTTCTGCAGTTCCGACGTCCTGGCCTTCGGCGCGATCACCGAGGCGCGCCTGCACGGCATCCCGGTGCCCGACCTTCTTTCCGTCTGCGGTTTCGGGAATTTCGAACTCAGCGCGGCAAGCGAACCCGCCTTCACCACCGTCACCGTCGAAGGGGCCGAGGCCGGCCAGATCGCCGCCGGCTTCGTCCTCCGCCGCCTCACCGGCAATGGTCCGCGCCAGGACGGACACTGGCACGTCCCGTTCCGTATCGTGGAACGGGCATCGACCTGAACCCGGACAAGCGACCGGTCGCCGCTTATCCGTTCAGGCCAACGCCTATCCTCAGATCGCCAATTCGATCAGGAACGGCCCCGACCGGGTCAGCGAATGGGCCAGCAAATCCGCGAACCCTTCCGCCGTGTCGGCCCGCGCGGCCTCCACACCCATCGAATTCGCCATCCCGACCCAGTTGATGTCGGGGTTACCCAGGTCGAGCATGTCCAGCGCCGTCCGCCCCGGATTGGCCCCGACATTCGCCAGCTCGCCCAACAGAATCTGATACTTCCGGTTGGAAAAAATCACCGTCGTGATGTCGAGTTTTTCCCGAGCCTGCGTCCACAGCGCCTGAACGGTGTACATCGCCGACCCGTCCGCCTGCAGGTTGAGCACGCGGCGCCCTGGCGCCCCGATCGCCGCACCCGTCGCCATCGGAATACCGCCGCCGATCGCGCCGCCGGTCACGTTCAGCCAGTCATGCGGCGGCGCCGCCTTGGTGTTGTGGAAGAAACCACGCCCGAACGTGACGGATTCATCGGCGATCACCGCATCCTCCGGCATCAGCGCGCCCAGCACCGCCGCGATCGCCTCCGGGGTCGGTGCCCCGCGCCCAGGCGCCGGCCGTTCGCCATTATGCGGCGCCGGCACCTTCGGCGCATGCAGCGCATCCGCCAGCCGCAACAACGCCTCGACAATATCCTGCTCGGAGCGCGCGAGAACATGGATCTCCGCATCCTCCGGCACCGAGGTCTGCACCATGTTCGGATAAGCGAAGAACGTCACCGGCTTGCGCGCCCCGGCGAGGATCAGGTGCTTCGTCCCCTCCATCACCTTGACCGCCTGGGCGACAACGTACGGCACCCGTTCCACCGACAGACGCCCCTGCCCGCGCGCGATCTTGGCGTTCGAGCCTTGCGCCATCACCCGGCAACCCGTCGCCGCCTGAATCCGGTGCGCGGCTTCCAGCCCCTCCTCTGTCAGCCCCGCACCACCCAGCAGCAGCACGATACTCGTCCCACCGCGCCGCAGCGTGGTCACGGCCTCCTCGACCTGGTTCGGGGAGACCAGCGGAGTCGGAACCCCAGGCAGCGCCTCAGCCGGCACCCCACCGTCGTTCCAGGACGTATCGGACGGCAGGATCAGCGTCGCGATCTGCCCCGGCGCGATCATCGACGCCTGAACCGCCGCCGCCGCATCGCGCCCAACCGTCGCAACGTCCATCGCCGTGCGCACCCAGCCGGACACGCCCCGCGCCCAACCCTCGGTATCCGCCGTCAGCGGCGCATCCAGCGGCCGATGATACGTGGCGTGATCGCCAACGATATTCACGATCGGCGTCGCCGCCCGCCGCGCGTTGTGCAAATTCGCCAGGCCATTCGCCAGGCCAGGGCCGCAATGCAGCAGCGTCGCCGCCGGCTTGCCGGCCATACGAGCATAGCCGTCAGCCGCCCCCGTCACCACGCCTTCGAACAGCCCCAGTACGCAGCGCATGCCGGGCACCCGGTCCAACGCGGCGACGAAATGCATCTCGGACGTGCCGGGATTGGAAAAGCACGTGTCAACGCCGCTGTTAAGCAGCGAGTGCACCAGACTTTCGGCGCCATTCATCTCTTGGACTCTCCTGGGTAACGGTTGTCCCCTGAGTAACGCGTTCGGTCGGCCTTGGCCATTCCCCACATCATGGCCGTGCTCGTCCGGACCAGCCTTCACGAGAGGGGACTTGGCCAACGAGCAAGCCCGGCGTATCGAAGCCCCAACCCAGATTCAGGAGAACGACCATGAAATTGATCAGCTTCCGCCGTCCCGACGGCACCAACAGCTGGGGCATCGTGAAGGGCGACGACGGCGTCCTGGACCTCGGCGCCCGCGCCCCCTCGCTGAAACACGCGCTCTGGGCCACCACCTCCCTGGCCGAGGAAGCATCCGCCCCCGCCACCTTCAAACTGTCCGACATTCAGTTCCTGCCGCCGATCCCCGATCCCGAGAAAATCTTCTGCATCGGCCTGAACTATCTCACCCATATCAAGGAAGGCGGCCGCGACATCCCGACCAAGCCAATGGTCTTCACCCGCTTCCCGAACTCCCTGGTCGGCCACGAGGCCAAGCTGGTGCGCCCCAATGCCTCCGTCACCTTCGATTACGAAGGCGAGATGGCCGTGATCATCGGAAAACGCTGCCGCCACGTCGCCAAGGAAGACTGGCAGAGCGTCGTCGCCGGCTATTCCTGCGTCAACGAAGGCTCGGTGCGCGAATTCCAGCGCCACACCAGCCAATTCGTCCCCGGCAAGAACTTCTTCCACTCCGGCTCCTTCGGCCCCTGGATCGTCACGCCGGAGGAAATGGGCGACCCCATGAAGGCGCATCTGATGACCCGCGTGAACGGCGTCGAACAGCAGCACGCCACCGTCGACGACCTCTGCTTCGATATCCCCACGCTGATCAATTACTGCTCGACTTTCACCCAGCTGGAAGCTGGCGACGTGATCGTCACCGGCACCACCGGCGGCGTCGGCGCCTATCAGACGCCCCCGTTGTGGATGAAACCGGGCGACACCGTCGAGGTTGAAGTGACCGGCATCGGCGTGCTGCGCAACGGCGTGGTGCAGGAGGGCGCGTAACACCGCCCACCGACGCGCGGCGTGCCGTCCGATCGTGGCGGCCGCCAGCGCGTTGACCGAATGCTTCTTAAGAAAAAACCATCCAAACACCGGCAGCCCCGTCGCTCCGGCGGCATAACCGTCCGGATTGCAACGTCCTCCCGGTCGGCCCGGCCAACGCCGTGAATAAATAGGTTTCAACGAAACCAGCAGGAATATCGATCGGATAGTGTTGGGGGTGGCAGTTGTTCCCATCCCCTTGGATTTTCGGATTGGGCTGCTTTGTCGAACAACAGCGCCCCCGGGGTCCTCGTCCTGTCGCCTCGGGGTCAGAAAGTTCTCGCTTTGTTCCGTTGATCCTGCTACATGCAAACCGAATGACCCAGACAGCCCCACCCACCCCTGCTACCACCAAACCCCGCCCAATCCCTGGGCGCATCGGGGCTGTTCTCCGCGTCCTCGCCACCCTCATCACCCACGCCCGCCATTTCGCCGCGACCGTCGGCACCCGCGTCAAC
>CAIRCM010000084.1 GCA_903877125.1 uncultured Acetobacteraceae bacterium
ATCTTCAGCGTCGGCGGGCATGGCAGATTCTGTCCGGGCATCGGGTATGGCGTCGAGAACCAAACCTTATGCGATTCCAGACGGTTGTGCCGTGCCTGCCAGCGAATCCCTGCTATGCGGTGAATAAGAGGGGCTAACGGCTCCTATGGTGTGGGTATCGCCCTGGGAGCAAGCCAGAATGTCAAGCGCGTGAATGGGTACGGTTCGATCGGCACACTTTCGAACAGCGGCACCATTCAGGCTAATGGAGCGCAGGGCGCAGGTATCTTCGTCAATTACGGCCAGATCGGTACGCTGATCAATTCGGGCCTCATTCAGGCCAACGGCCAGGGGGGGGCGAGGGATTCTCGTCGGTTATGGTTACAATTACGGCTACGCGCCGATCGGCAAGATGGTCAACAGCGGCACTATCGCCGCCACCGGTGCCCAGGGCATCGGCATTGCCATTCAAGGCACAGGCCGCATCGTTACAAGCTTAGGCAGAGGGGCCCATGCCACCGGCCCGGCAATCAGCTACGTTGCGGCGCCGTTCAGCATAGTAAACAATGCCGGCGGCCTGATCGTGGGCAGCAAATTCGCGATTGCTAACTATTCCTACAGCCAGATGTCCATCGTCAACGCCGGCCAGATCGTCGGTAATATCCGATTCGGCTACGCCGCCGACAGTCTGACCATCACCGGCCGTGGAACGGTCGCCGGCAATATTTTTGGCATCCCCGGCTACGGCAGCTCGGTCGTCTTCAACCCGAGCGTCCCGTACACTCTCAATAATCTCATCACCAATGTCGACAATATCGCCGTGCAGGGCGGCGTCGTGACGATCCAGCAGTTCGGTACCGTCACGACGCCCATCGCCAACGCTCGTTCCTTCAGTATCGCCAACGGCGGCACGGTCCGGTTTAACAGCGGCACGATCCAGGCGCAAAGCTTCGTCAACCAGGGCCTGCTCGACGTCGGCACCGGTACGCCGACGATCAATACATCGAGACCGGTCAGAAATAACTTGCCCGCCGGCCAAATCGTGGCGTTTTCCCAAACCGCGACCGGCCAGTTCGGCGTCGGCATTGCCAGCCCAACCAGCAACGGTTTGCTGACCGTCCTCGGTTCCGCCAACGTCGCCGGAAGTGTCGTCGTAACTTCGCCCACCGCCGCCGCGCAAGCGGTTCTGCTGGCGAACCAAACCTTTACCGTCCTGACCGCGACCAGCCTCACAACCTCCCTCGCCGGGTCGGCCGCGCTGACCGGGACAGTCAACCCCGCCGTTCTGTTCACGGTCGGTCAGAGCGGCAACAGCCTCACAGTGACCGCACGCCTCAATCCAATCGCCAATTTGTTGCCGACTGGCAACACGACCTACGATGTCGCCCAGGTCGAAATCGGTCTGACCGGATTGGCCGGCCTATTGATCGCGGCGAACGATCTGTCGGATTATGCCAAACTGATCGCGCCCTTCGTCGGCGGAACCTTTACGGCTCAGCAGCAGAACACCATTCTGACGAAACTGGCCGGAAACCTCGCGGGGGCCAACCTGACCTCCCTCGGCTCCTTCCTGTCGCTGGAGGGCGCGGCCACCCAGACCCTCCTCAACCACCAGTTCGCCGCGCGCCAGACCGAAGGCCTCGCGGCCGGCGACGAGGTCGGGCGCGGCTATCAGGTTTGGGTGCAGCCGTTCGGATCGTTCCTGACCCAGAATGCCACCACCGGCCTCCTCGCGACAGCCGGTTCGAATGCGAACTCTTACGGCCTGGTCGCCGGCGCCGATACGCTCGTCCGCCCAGACCTCCGGGTCGGCTTCGCACTGACCCTCGGCAATACCGACATCACCTGGTCCGGCAACCTCGCCGGTAACAAGGCATCGAGCCTGACAACCCAAGCGACGGCTTACGCAACCTGGTACCAAGGTCGTTGGTTCGTCGATGGCGCGGCCGGCGCGGGCTTCGATTGGTTCACCAGCCATGAAACCGAAACGGCCTTCGGTGGCAATCGCGACGCCAGCTTCAACGGAACCCATCTCAGTGCGCGGATCGGGACTGGCTACGACTGGCGGCCCATCGATCGGCTGACCGTCACGCCCTATGTCTCCATCCAGGACACGCACTACGATATCGGCGGTTACACAACGCACGGCCTGGGCCTTCTCGATCTGACCGTGAACCACAAAGCCTTCGATACAGTGCAAGGCCGGATCGGTGCCAAGGCGGCTTATACGGTCCAGCAGGGCGGGTATACGTTCACGCCCGAATTGCACGCCTACTACCTGCATAGCTTCACCCAGAATCAGACGACCTCCGAAAGCTTCGTCGGCGGCGGGCCAACCTTCAACACAATCACCCCATTGCGGGATCGCGATCTGTGGAACGTGGGCTTCGGTCTGACGGTCGCGAAGATCGGCCGGGTGACCCTAACCGGCCTTTACGACTTCCTCGGCGGGGCCAATTCTTCCGATCACCAGCTGTCCATGCGGTTCAGCACCGAATTCTGATCGGCGGGCGCGGCGCCAACAGGTCGGTTGCAGTCGCGCCCCCAATCCGTAACTTGCCGGCGGTCCGGTTCCGTGATGCTCTCCAACCATGGATTTCACCGAACCGCCGCCATTCCCCGGCCAGAACGCGGCCATCAGGTTTACCGGCGACAACGCCGCCTTCCGGCGTATCGTCGTCCGCGGTACGTTACTTGAACTGGTAACATTCGGCTTCTACCGGTTCTGGCTGACCACTGACATGCGACGCCATCTCTGGTCTAACCCATCTTATTCACCGTTCTATTCCGCACACACAAATTATCGTGCCGCGCTTGGCGTAGGCACGCCTTCCCCTCTGCTGGTTTGACCGCGTTTTGGACCATATCTGGCAGGCGCTGGGGGTTGGCTGGCAAGGGAC